>JAUVRS010000186.1 GCA_030597505.1 Desulfobacteraceae bacterium | reverse complement strand
CCCCCCGGTCAAGCGCCCGGAACATCTCCACAGTATGGTAGGTGGGTTTGGGAGGGATATTTTCCACCGGCACCTGCCAGATCTCCGCTGCCATCTTACGGTCTTTTTCTTTCATGACCACTCCGTGCGGCAGCTTATGTGTCAGGGTGCCAACTTCACGCACAGTGCCACAGGCACTCGGCTGCCCGGTCAGAGAAAATGGACTGTTGCCGGGGGTAGAGATCTTCCCCACCAGAAGATGAATATTGTAGACAAGGTTGTTAATCCAGGTTCCCCGGGTGTGCTGGTTCATGCCCATGGTCCAGAATGAGGTCACTTTCTTGTCCGGGTCGCCGTAAAGGGATGCCAGATATTTTATGTCATTTGCAGAAACACCGGATATTTTTTCTGCCTTTTCAGGAGTGTAGTCCTTTAGGAACTCCTTATATTGTTCGAAATCAACGGTTTCCGCTTTGTCTTTGAACTTGAAATGATCTTCGGTACCATAACCGATGTTGGTTTTCCCTTTATGAAAGGATACGTTTTTCTTTACAAAATCCCAATTGACCCACTTGTTACGGATGATCTCGTAACAGATGGCATTGGCCACGGCCAGGTCAGTCTGGGGTCTGAATAGGATCGATTGGTCTGCGGCCTGGCTGGTGCGCGTGGTTCTGGTTGCAAAATCGATGATTTTCACATGCTTTTTGCTTTTGCGATTGGCGAGCAGCCTTGAAAAAAGGACAGGGTGCATTTCCGCCATATTGTTTCCCCAGGTGATAAAGACATCTGCGTTGTCGATGTCATCATAGCACCCCATGGGTTCGTCCAGACCAAAACTTGTCAAAAACCCCGTCACTGCACTTGCCATGCAGAGACGGGCGTTTGCCTCCACATTATTGGTGCCGATGCACCCCTTAAAAAGTTTGGACGCCACATAACCGTCGGGAATGGACCATTGCCCGGACCCGTATATGGATACTGCATCCTTTCCGTGGCTCGTCATAGTTTCTTTAAGTTTTTTTGCCACGAGGTCGAGCGCCTCTTTTATGGGAACCTCGACCATTTTTCCGTTTTTCCGGACAAGGGCCTTTTTTATTCTATCCTTGCCATATAGAACCTGGACGGAATGATAGCCTTTTACGCAGCATAACCCCTTGTTGACGCTGCTGTTGGGATCGCCCTTTACGGCCACGGCCCGATCCCCGCTACCCCCAATCAGAAGGCCGCACCCAACACCACAAAAACGACAAGGCGCCTTTTTCCATTGAATCGTCCCCGAAGAGACATCGGTTTTTTTCCATGCCCCAAAACTGATTCCCGGAAACAGGGTCGCTCCGGCAGCGACGGCACTTTTTACAGCCAAAGACTTTATAAATAATCTTCTGGTAATATCCATGAACCACTCCTTAGAATTAAGATATTAAAGTGTCCCCTATTTATTCTCCAACATGGCCAAATGTCATGCCCAGAGACTGCAATGACTTTAGTTTCTTAAGTTCTTGCTGCAACGCCTCCTCCCTCTCCTCATCGGGCGTATCAGTCACAAGGATCAGGATCTCCTCCTTTTCCGCCGGCATCACCTCACAATTGTCTAAGGCCTTCAGATCTTTGATCAGTTCTTGCTTTGCCCCCTCTATCGGGTATGCCAGATAGCTGAAAACAGGCATTGATTTCTCCTTTTTATAAAACAGCCCTCTTTTGAAAGATCGTTGTTCAAGACATTGGGGATGGGTATCAGGGTTTCGTTAGTCATTATGACCGTGGAATTTATCCCAAAGTGTAAGCGCTTTTTTTAACCTATAGCAAGTTTGGACAAACAGTTTTTTGACTTAAGTCAATTTTTGACTTTTTTTTTAATTTCACACAAAATCAAACCGGAGCAGACCTTGACAACTAGACCTTGACACCCAAGCCCCCATTTTCGTATTCTCCCACCGCAAAAAGGGGCTTTTTGTCACTCATTTTTTGCTGTTTAAGGGCCTGCGCAGAAATAACTTCGCAGAATTTGCGCCAAGATTTAGGTCAGATTTGGCTGTGCCGATTGAGCAAAACCATAGGAATAGGAGTACTATTTCGAGGATTTTGCGATTGAGGCACGGCCGAAGATGGCCTGAAGCCGGGATGCGAAAATGTAAAGTTGTTTTTGGGCAGGCCCTAAGGAGTTTGAATGGAGCAGAACAGGTTATATCGCTGGGGAATACTTTTCGCGGCTTTTGTCACCATGATGATCATCAGCATCTATCAATATTCATGGTTCTTATTTGCCTATGCGATTCAGGAACAATTCAACTGGAGCCTCTCCGCTATCGGACTGGCGTTCACCATCTTTAATATTGCCACGTTTAGCCAACCCTTTTCCGGCTACATAGCAGACTCTTACGGTCCCCGGATGGTAGGGCTCGCCGGTGCCTTTCTGGTTGGAATCGGATATATTGCGACCTCTTACGTTACCAGCCAGAACCTGCTCTATCTCTATTACGGCGTGGGCGGGTTGGGTGTTGGCTTTCTTTACGGGATTGCCACTGCATGTGCAGTCAAATGGTTTCCGGATCGACGGGGTTTTGCCACTGGGTTGGTGGTGTTTGGCTACGGCGCCGGGACAGCGCTTTTTAACTGGTTTATCGAGGTCTTGATAGACACAAAGGGTATCCAGACGACTTATTTGTATTTGGGCGTGGCAATGCTGATCACGTTGATCCCACTCTCAATATTATTTAAATACCCGCAGGGGCAACCATTGGCCAAGGGTGGCACCAAAGACCGGAAACCAGACGTGTCACCGGATTTCAAACCGATTGAAATGCTAAAAACACATCAATGGTATCTAATCTATTTTTCATTTACCTTTACGATCTCAATTGTCTTGACATTCGGCGCCCAGATGAAAATGGTCGCCAGCGAATTTAATATTCCACCGGATTATTTCAGCATCCTTCTGGTTCTTTTCCCTCTCGGAAATGGCCTGAGCCGGGTCATCGCAGGCTCTATATCAGATAAGATCGGAAGAGAAAAAACAATGGTGATCTTTTATTCGCTCTTGAGCGTCTCCATCCTGTGCTTTGTACTGTTTGCACATGTCCCCCCGCTTTTTGTCGGGTTTGTCTTTGTCGTGGCCCTATTGGGCGGTTCACCGTTTGCCTTATATCCGGCAACCATCGGTGACTACTACGGCGCTCAATATTCCACGACTAATTATGGAATTACGTATACGGCCAAGGCCTTCGCAGGCATTATTTCAGGCTGGTTCTGCGGTTATGCTGCCATGCAATTCGGTTCATTTAAATTTCCATTGATTCTGATTGCCGTCTGCAGCCTGATCTCTGCCGTCCTTTCAACACCCAGAATCTTGAAACCACCGCAAAAAAAACAAACAGCCTGACAAGACGGTGGACGTGGGACAGGCCCCCCGGGCCCCAAAGAAATCATTTGACTCGATCGAAAGATGTTACTATTTTTCTGTATACTATAAGAAAACCAAACAGCCCTGATACCCCTGTCTGATACATCGGGGAAAACAAAAAACGGTTTTTGGAGAAATCTATCATGAAGATAAAACAATTTCGTTATTCATCGGATAATAATCTGGGCTATCTTGTTTACGGGGAAAAAACCGCCTTGGCTATTGATGGGGGTGCTGCAAAAGAGATCCTCTCTTTTGTAAAGACCAATGACCTTACCCTCAAGTATGTCACCAACACCCACAGCCACGGAGACCATACCCCCGGGGACAAGACCCTTATCGAGAGCTCGGGGGCTGTGTTTCTGAGCAATGAAACCCTCCTCAAGAACAGGGCCGTCGAACTGGAAGGTGAGGAAATACGGGTGTATCACACGCCCGGCCACTCCAGTGACTCCGTGACCTTTCATTGTGGAAATTTTCTGATCACCGGCGACACCCTGTTTAACGGCAAGGTAGGCCGCTGTTTTTCCGGAGATTTGAAAGGTTTTTTAAACTCCGTCAAATTGTTGATGGATCTCCCTGGAGAGACGATCATCTACGCCGGACATGATTATGTCGAGGAGTATATGGCGTTTGCAAAAGAACTGGAACCCGACAACCCCCACATCGAAAGATATCTGGAAAAATATGACCCTGCGCATGTCCATTCAACACTTGACGAAGAATTCAGAATAAACCCTTTCCTGAGATTTAATGACAAAAAGATCATATCTGTCCTGGAAAAAAGAGGCCTCCCCACCGGGACAGAGTACGAGCGATGGGAATCCCTCATGTCTCTTATGTAATTTGTTTTTCTGAACACAGCTCGGGAGAGGATTAGATATGGAAAAGATGGTCCTGGGGATCTATGGCAGTCCGCGAAAGGGCGGAAACAGCGATCAGCTTTTGGATAAGGCCCTTGAAGGCGCGGGGGCACAGGGCGCTCAAACCCGCAGCATATTTGCCCGGGAGCTAAAGATCTCGGGGTGTCTTGAATGCGGCGGCTGTGACAAGACCGGAAAATGTGTTGTCAAAGATGATATGGGGCTGGTCTATCCCCTCCTGGAAACGGCAGATGTTATCATCCTTGCCTCCCCCATATTTTTTTACGGCATTACGGCCCAGGCAAAGGCGCTCATAGATCGGACCCAGGCCATGTGGTCAAAGAGGATGCTTCAGAAGACGCCGGAGCAAAGAAAACAATATGACAGCGGCAGGGGATATCTCATCGGCGTTGGGGCTACCCGGGGGAAAAACCTTTTTGAAGGGGCCGAGTTGACTGCAAAATATTTCTTTGATGCCCTGGATATGACCTATGAAGGGGGTCTCTTTTTCAGAAGGCTTGAGAAGGGCTCTGATGTCCGGAAGCGACCGGAGGACCTGGAAAAGGCCTTTGAATTCGGCAAAAAGGCTGTGGCGGAAAATTAGGACCTGCCGGCTGATCCAAGGGCCCTAATATTGCTCTTGATCTTTTCGAGTCCCGCCCGGGCAAAGGATGTTTTTCCGAATTGTTCGCTGAAATCCGCATCCCCCATACATAGGATCTCCCCCGTAGGAGGAAGCACAGGTCCCGTCAAAACCCCATCCGTTTGATTAAATGGGCAAACCTCCTGACAAATGTCACACCCCAAAAAACACTCACCCATTTTTCTTCCGGTTTCCTTCCCCACTCCCAAAGGGTGTTCAATGGTCAGATAGGAAAGGCACCGTGAGGCATCTACCAAAAAGGGTTTTTCAAGCGCTCCGGTAGGGCACGCATCCAGGCACCGGGTACAGAAACCGCACTGATCCGCCATTGGCTCGGCCTTGTTTTCCGGGAGAAGGGCCGATGTAAGGATCTCCGCAAGAAAGACATAGGACCCATGTCCCGAAACAATCAACATATTGTTCTTCCCGATAAACCCCACACCTGACGACCAGGCGACGCTCCTCTCCATGATCGGGGCTGAATCCACACAGACCCTGGTCTTACACCCCGGATGCACTCTGGTGATCTCTTTTGCGAGGAGCCGGCCCAGTTTTCTCAACCTGCCATGATAATCCTCTTTTTTGGGTTCTGTGTAGCGGGCCACTGAAAAACCATCCTTTGTGAGGGGTTTTACAGGAGCGTAGGGATAAGCCAGACTCACCACAGTCTGACAACCATCCAGGAGACTCCCCGAGTCCTCTCTCAGCCTCACATTTTTTGCAAGCCATCCCATGTCCCCATATTTTTTTTGAGAGAGCCACGTACAGAATCGAT
>JAUVRS010000046.1 GCA_030597505.1 Desulfobacteraceae bacterium | reverse complement strand
GAATGCATATCGCTCGATACGGCCGGCTTTCATGTTTCTGGATAAAACGTCTTAGACTCAATTTCTCTCTCATATTGCTCAAGGCTGCAACTGCACGTTTGATGTCCATAGGCCTGGAAATAAGGGTTTTTAAAACACAATCCGCCTCGGTTTGAAGCAATACCTCATAGCTATAGGGTCCCGTGGCAACAGCAACTGAAGTAGCGCCATATGGTTTTGAACAAACAACATCACTCGGTGTATCACCAATAACAACGCAATCGCTATTTGAATCTCAGTTAAAAGAGAGAAGAACTTTTTTTCCTATTCGGGCTTCAATGTCTGATATAAGTTCATGGGAGGGAAGTACCTTGAAACGGCTGTGGGCCGAAATCAACACTTTCTTGCCTTCAGGCATATCGATCTTGAAACAAAGAGTAGCTTCTCCCGGATATCTAAACACTATATCCCGTAAATCTTCCAAAAGATCCTTTGATACTTTGTTGTAGTCGAGTGGGAGTTCCACTGCCCCTATTCTTTCTTGGCGGACTGAGTCCAGGGTTACAATGTCCTGGGCAAGTATCTTGGCCGAGTTGTCGCCCGTTTCCACGGTCCCGCTTATCAGGAGAGGATCTTCCCCCTTTAGTAGCGGTGCGATTCGATTAAAGAGGTCAGGGAATATGACAACCATAACAGAACCCGAGAGGTCTTCCACATGTATGTTGGCCATCTTGTCACCCCTTTTGGTTCGCTTTATCTTCAGGCTTTCAACCACGCCGGCAATCTTGACCTGGCTTCTATCCTCTTGTGAAAGGAGTGCGTCAATATCGCATCTGTCCAGCCTTTCCAATTCACTCTTAAACTTTGCCAGGGGGTGCCCTGTAATGTAAAAGCCGAGGGCTTCTTTTTCCCTCCGCAATCTGTCACTTTCACCCCATTCCTCAATAGCAGGAAGTTCAAAAAAGCCCCCGACGTCATTGTTTTCTGAATCCAGGGCTCCGAACATGTTCAGTTGATTGGGGTCACGATTGGCGCCGCTGATTCTGAGCGCATCATCAAGGGCTGCATGCAGACGGGATCTGTAAATGTTTGTAAAATCGAGGGCGCCGCACTGGATCAAACCCTCAAGGACCCTGCGGTTTATTTTAGACCCTTCTATCCTTTGACAAAATTCAAACAGGTTGCGAAAAGGTCCGTTTTTTTCGCGCTCTTCAATGAGTGATTCCATAGCCTTGAGACCCACATTCTTGACGGCGGCGAGACCGAATCGGATTCCTCCCCCGGCCACTGAAAAGTCTGCCTGGCTTTCATTAATATCCGGAGGCAAAATCTCGATCCCCATCTCCCGGCATTCGGCGATGTTCTTGATGGTTTTGTCCTGGTTGCCCATGTCTTGAGTCAAAAGGGCGGCCATAAATTGAACCGGATAGTGGGCCTTTAGATACGCGGTTTGGTACGCGATCAATGCATATGCGGCAGAATGGGACTTGTTAAAACCATAGCCACCAAACTTTTCTATCAGCATAAAGAGTTTTTCGGCCTTTTTTGAAGGCACATTGTTTACTGTCGCTCCTTCCACAAAACGGGCCCTGTGTTTGGCCATCACCTCTGGTTTCTTTTTTCCGATGGCCTTTCTGAGTTCGTCCGCTTCGGCCAAGGTGTATTTGGCCAGCACCTGAGCAATTTTCATGACTTGTTCCTGATATAAGATGACCCCGTATGTTTCTTTTAAGATCGGCTCAAGCTGGGGGAGCGGGTACTTGATTTTGACTTTCCCGTGTTTCCCATTGATGAAGTCGTCAATCATGTTGCTGCCCAAAGGGCCGGGTCTGTAGAGGGCCACCAGGGCAACCATGTCTTCGAATACCTCTGGCTTGAGCCTTCTCAGGAGATCTTTCATGCCCGAGCTTTCCAGCTGAAACACACCCGTGGTCTTTCCTTTGCTCACGAGCGCATATGCAGCTTTATCATCCAGTGCAATTTTCTCTAGCTGGATCTGCTCCCCGGTGGTGGCTTCTATCAGTTTGAGGGCGTGTTTGATGACCGTCAGGGTCTTAAGCCCCAAAAAATCGAATTTTATGAGACCCAACTGTTCAATCTGCCCCATTGTATACTGGGTCATGACCTCGCCTCTCGAGCCTTTGAAAAGGGGCAGATATTCTACGAGCGGCCTGTCTGAGATGACCACCCCGGATGCATGGGTTGATGCATGTCTTGTGAGTCCTTCGATGGCCCTGGATATCTTTAAGAGCTTTTTTGCGGGGCCATCATTTTTTTCAAGCTGTTTGAGATCAGGTTCTTCCCGGAGGGCATCTTCCAGTGTTACACCAATCCTCTCCGGCACCAGTTTTGCAATACGGTCCACTTCCCCAAGCGGTATGTTGAGGCTCCGCCCCACGTCCCTTATGGCTCCCCTGGCTTTCATGGTCCCAAATGTGATGATCTGTCCGACGTTATCGCGGCCATATTTTTCCGAAACATAACGGATGACCTCGTCCCTTCCATTGATGCAGAAGTCGATATCGATATCCGGCATGCTTATGCGTTGGGGATTGAGGAACCTTTCAAAGATCAACCCATACTTGATGGGGTCAAGATTTGTTATATTCAGACAATAGGCAACCAGAGATCCAGCCACCGAGCCCCGGCCGGGGCCCACTGGGATGTCACAGCTGCGGGCATAATCGATAAAATCCGCAACGATCAGAAAATATCCGGCAAAACCCATGTCCTGGATAATACCCAGTTCATAATCGAGCCTTTCCTGGTATTCCCGTTTTAATTCCTCAGAGATCGTTTCTGATATGCCCTCATCCCCAGACAGTCTATTTTTAAGACCGGTTTTGGATTCATCCACCAGGATATCGTTTAGGTTTCGGTTTTCAGGCACCTGGAATACCGGATACTTGTAGTTGCCAAATTCCATTTCATATTGGCACCGTTGCGCGATATGGATGGTGTTTTCAAGGGCGTTCTGAAATTCCGGGAGGGCTTGGGCCATTTCTGCAGGGGACTTGAAATAAAATTCATTGTTGGAGAATTTGAGCCTCTTTTCATCATCTATGTTCTTGCCTGTCTGAATGCACAGAAGCACGTCATGGGTCTCTGCATCAGACTGGTCAAGATAATGACAGTCATTGGTTGCCACCAGAGGAATGGAGAGGTCTTTTGACATTTCTTTCAGGGCCTTGTTTACTTTGATCTGCTCGGGCAGATAATTGGCCTGCACCTCCAGATAAAATCGGTCATTGTCAAATATTGATGCCAGCTCCAGGGCTTTTTCCCTGGCAGTCTCGATTCGGCCGGAATTGATAGAGAAGGGAACGATTCCTTTTAGGCAGGCCGATAATGCCATAAGCCCGGAATTGTGCTCCTTCAACAGTTCCAGATCTACACGAGGGTGATAGTAGAAACCCTCTAAATGCCCCAGGGTAACAAGTTTGCTCAGGTTTCGGTAGCCTTCGTCGTTCATTACCAACAAGAGAATATGGTAGGCGTTGGGGCCTCCAGCAGGGGAAGGGGAGCGGTCCCGCCTGTCCCCCGGCGCAACATACAGTTCACATCCAATGATAGGTTTGATTCCCCTCTTGGTGGCGAGGTCGTAAAACTGAACCGCCCCAAACATGTTGCCGTGGTCGGTAATCGCCACGGCTTCCATACCCAGGTCTTTTGATTTCTTCAACATCTGATCAGTGCGAATGGCCCCGTCGAGAAGGCTGTATTCGGTGTGGACATGAAGGTGTAGAAAGGGCGGAATCTCTGTCACTTTATCCCCTCAAAAGGCTTTATCTGAAGTCTAAATTAATGGCCATTTCATCTGCGTCTTCGCCGTGCCTGAGGCCTTTGACGAATATGTCAGAACCGGGTTCTCCCTCCGGATTCCGACTCACAAGCCCTAAATGAAAACCCGACGACGTTAACCGGTTGTAAGCAAATCAGAAAATATGATACGCTATAGTTGACTGATCATCAAGAATGTTTTCATAATATGACAACTCTGATCCGGCGCCGACCTTCCCATCTGGTCGCCCAATATGTCCGGTCCAAACGCGTCCCTTCATTCCGGAAGGCTGGGGGCGCCGCTTCCAAGAACAACATCTTAACAGCAGGGTCACCCATGGACACCAGACAAGTTAACATTCTAAAGGAAAGAATTGAAAGGTTTTCAAAAGAAAAACGTCACCTCAGAGAGGCGCTGACTGTTGCCGGAAAGGAAAAAAGGACTTTTCAAAAAAGACTCAGGGAGTCCATGGAAATACTCAGGCTTGTCCCCGGTGCTATCGTGGTGATCCAGGGAGGCAAGATCATTTTGACGAATGAGGCCTTCAGGGACCAACTCGGGTACTCGGCGGAAGAACTTCTTGATCGAAATTTTGCTCAGCTCGTTCACCCTGATTCTGCCGGATTTGTAAAGATGCTTGAAGGGAAAAAAGTCTCGGTGAAGACATTAGAGTGCCCATATGAGATATACCTGGTGACAAATGAGGGAAAGCGTCTCTGCTATGATTCACGGGTCAACAAGATCAGGTACCGTGGACGTAAGGCGTTTCTGATCAACATGTTGGAAATAGAACAGGCGAAAAAGGCAGAGATGGGGATCAGATACACCCAACGGATGGATTCTTTGGTTCGCATGGCCTCTGGTTTGAGCAGGGAATTGAAGGGATGTTTGGGGTTTCTGGCCGGTGAGGCAGGGTATGTCCACGGTGCTGAGGCTCAGGGAGATACAGCCGAGATCGGATCAGCAAAGGGGGTTGAGGCGGCATATAAGAAAGGACATCTCGTTCTCAAACAATTGAACTGCCTTACAGCAAACAAATATGATCCGTCCGATCTTTTTCCGGTTGACATCAAACAACTCGTTCAGGATGCCATAAATGCTACAAGGCCAAAGTGGGAGATGGCCCCCGGAGGACGTGGTGCAAAGATTGAGGTCAGGACTTCCCTGAGACCCCTTTCACCCGTGCGAGGACATCCTCAAGAGATACGAAATGTCTTTGAAAATATCATCCTGAATGCGGTGGATGCTTTGCCCGACGGTGGTGAGATCTATGTGAGCACCGAAGAGTATTCCGGTTTTGCCCACGTCTATTTCCAGGACCACGGTGTGGGCATTAAGGGGAGTATCAAGGATATGATATTCGACCCTTTTTTTACGACCAAACCCGGATCCGCACAAGGCCTGGGGCTGAGCCTTTGCCACGCCATCGTAACCCGTCATGGTGGAGAGATTGAGTTTATCAGTCAGAAAGGGCAAGGGACGACCTTTACCGTAAAGTTCCCACTCGCTCAGGAAGTGTTGGTGTCCAAGAAAAAAAACAAAAAGGCCGGAATAAAAAATTCGCGCGTTTTGGTCATCGCAGATGAAGGGATCGTTCAGGACCTTCTTTTTAAGTCATTCCAAAAGAAGGGGGCTAGAGTAAGCGGTGCCTCTGCTGCCAAGGAAGTCTTTAAGCTGTTAAAAAAAACCAAGTTTGATTTGATTATCGAGAGCCTTGACAAACACCGACCTGAGCACTCAAGCATGGTTCCAAAGATCAAACAAATGGGTCATGACCTGCCGACTATCCTGGTCAGTCATGGGGCGAAAACCATGTCTCTCAAAAGATCAAGGGAACTTGGGGTTGACCTGGTGGTTGGGAGGCCCTTGGAAATGGACAAAATTTTCTCCTTTTTTACCACGACATTGGCACTGAAGGGACGCTCATGACCAACAATCCTGTTACACAGTTCGGGGTGCCTTTGGCAGAGCGAATGAGACCGAAAAGACTCGAGGATGTGGTGGGGCAGGGGCACTTGCTCGACCCCGGGTCTATTCTGCCAAGGGTCCTCAAAACGGGGCGTGTCTTTTCAGTGATTTTTTGGGGACCACCCGGTTCCGGAAAGACCACACTTGCAAGGCTCATTGGTCAATATGCACAACTTTCATTCCATGCATTTTCGGCAGTTACCTCCGGGGTGAAGGAGCTCAGGAAGATCGTTGAGGAGGCTAAAAGGGTCAAGAACATCACTGGCAAGAGATCTATCCTGTTTGTGGATGAAATACATCGGTTTAACAAGGCGCAGCAGGATGCCTTTCTTCCACACGTTGAGACCGGCCTTATCGTCCTTGTAGGGGCCACAACTCAAAATCCGAGTTTTGAGGTTATTTCGCCGCTTCTTTCAAGAACCAGGGTCATGACTCTTTATCCCCTGAGTAGAGAAGAGCTGAAGTCCCTCCTGAGTCGGGCCCATAAGGACACGTAAGTGGGGTTGGGAAATGTAAATGGTGAGGTCATGCCCGAGTCACTCGACCACCTGGTTGATGTCTCCCACGGGGATGCGCGGGTGGCGCTGAATAATCTTGAGGCAGCGGTTTACTATGTCCTGGGAGGTCAGGAGCAACACCCCGTCGGGGTTGTTGACATGGCAGCTGTTGAAAAGGCCCTCGACGTCAAGGCCTTACCATATGACAAGGATGGTGAGGAGCACTATAATATAATTTCGGCCTTTCATAAGAGCCTCAGAGGAAGCGACGAACAGGCATCCATATACTGGCTTTTTCGGATGCTGGAGGCAGGAGAAGATCCTTTGTTTATATGCCGAAGGATGATCCGATTTGCCACGGAGGATGTTGGCATGGCTGACCCCAATGCCCTACAGGTCGCCATGGCGGCGTTTGGGGCGTGGGAAAAGGTGGGCCCCCCGGAGGCTGAACTGGCCCTGGCAGAAGCTGCCGTCTATCTGGCATCCGCACCCAAGAGCAACGCTCTTTATCTGGCAGAGAAGTCTGTTAAAAAGGAGATCAGGAAATCCGGTCCTCTGCCCGTCCCTCTGCACATCAGGAATGCCCCCACCCGGCTGATGAAAAAGCTGGGCTACAGCCAGGGATACCGCTACCCTCACAACTACCCGGGGGGCTGGGTGGAGCAGGAATATCTGCCCAAAGAAGCAGAAACGAGGGTCTTTTACCGGCCTACGGGCAGAGGGTTCGAGGGCGAGATCCAAAAGAGGATCAACAGGCTGAAAAAGAAGTGAAGGCCTAAATAGAGGTTTCTATGAGGTTCGGTCATAGGGGGGGCGTCCATCTGTTGGTATAGCCGTCATAGGCCCAACTCCCCTGGAGCGCCTTTCGGGATGAAAACTGAGGGTTTTTTACCCACAGAAGCATCTGTTGGTGTGCCTCTGCCAATTGTCTGAATCTCTTGGCATCTCCACCCGCGTCGGGGTGGTATATCTTGGCCATCTTCTTGTATGCAGCCTTTATCTTGCGTTCCTGATCGACAGAGATGAGATCATTTCTGTCGAGCTTGAGAACTTTCAAACAACTGGTTTCGTGTTTGGACAGCCTTGGGCGAGTCCTCTTGTCAGGCTTTATACTTCGAGGATCAATGTCTTTTTTGTTGTTTCTTGTAAGCAGTGAAAGGGAGGCGTAGCTTCTCGAGGTATTGTTGCCTACCAATTGATGCCACTCCCGCCCCGAATCGAGTATCAGATTTTTCAGGTCTTCCGAAGGCTTGCTACCTCTGTTTCTCTTGGAACTAAAGCGCGAGATTTCTTTTGACCAGGTTGGCAGCACGTCCAAGATCACGTGCTTGTTGGTGAAAGAGAAGGCAGCATACCGGGCGCTAAACGTCTTGAGCAATCCTTTTGAAAGGGAAAGAACCCAGTTGATTTGCTCACGACAAGACTTTGAGCAGTACCGCCTGCCGGGTTTGATGGCCGGTGTCCCGCACGAGATGCATCTCCTCGGTTTGGCGGGCTTTGTACGCCTGATAACTTTATTGCATAACGCCGGGTGCGTCGAAATTTGAAGAGAATCCATTTGCCTGCTCTAAGGTACGACATCCGAATATATACTGCTCCACATCTAACGGGATGTGCATTACAAATCTGTCTTGTCTGTATCTCTTATATCTTGATACACTGTATTAATCAAGTAAATCCTATGGCAAGTAAATCCTATAGCTCTTCCGGGGTGAACGATACGACGTCATCAATTTTTGATTTCCCGGCCAGGATCATCACCAGTCTGTCCACCCCGAGGGCAATGCCTGCGGCCTCGGGCATATGTTCCAGCGACTCCAGGAACCTCTCGGGCATGGGGTAGGCCTGTTTTCTGAGATTGCTCCGCTGTTTCCGGTGTTCTTCAAACCTCAATCTCTGTTCCTTCGCATCAACAAGTTCGGAGAAGCCATTGGCCAACTCCAGCCCTGCAATGTAAATCTCAAACCTCTCGGCAAGTTTTGGATTTCCCTTCTTTAAACGGGCCAGAGCAGCGAGGGGAGCAGGATAGTCATAAAGAAAAACAGGTGTGGTCATGTCTAAACAGGGTTCTATTTCCGTCACCATAACCTCATCAAAAACGCCCTGTTCAAGGGCCTTATCCGGGGTTAAATGGGTATAGCGGTTAAAGGCTTCACTAACAGATATCCTTTCCCAGGGGCGCTTGAGGTCAATTATCTTCTCCTGGGATTCAATTTTTTGTCCCATGCCTAAGTCCCGGCAAACAGATAATATCAATTCCTCGCATTCCTCCATAAGGGCAATATAGTCTATTCCGACTTTGTACCACTCCAGAAGGGTGAATTCAGGCAGATGAAGGGCCCCCCGTTCACCTTGTCTAAAACACTTGCCGATTTGAAATATTTTGGGATATCCAGCCGAAAGCATCCGCTTCATGTATAACTCAGGCGAGGTATGGAGATAGAGGGCACCCGAGGGGATTGCGTCTATGTGAGGTTCAGGGGGAGGGGCGGGGATAAGCTGCGGGGTTTCAACCTCCAGATAATCATGTTTAATAAAAAAACGCCGGATTGACTGAATTGTTTTGGCCCGGAGCCACAGGTAATGCCTCCGGCAAGCCAACCTCTGTCTCTCATTCAAAAACTCATTCTTTGACCCTGGTGACATATTCGCCGGTACGCGTATCAATGGTTATCTTTGTATTTTCCTCGACAAAAGGTGGCACCCTGAGGACATAGCTGGTCTCCATTGTGACCGGCTTGGTGTCACCGGTAACAGAATCCCCTTTTGCCCAGGGATCAGCCTTTGTAACGGTGAGGTCAACAAAATTGGGCAAGGTAATCCCTATGGCCTTTTCCCCAAAGAAGAGGATATTCGCTTCCAGGTTATCGGTCAGAAAATTTTTGGCCTCGCCCACCTGGTCCGTTGAAAGGAAGGTCTGTTCATAGTTTTCCACGTCCATAAAACAGAACTCACCCTCCTGACCGTAGAGATACTGCATCTTACGCTCTTCCAGGTCGGCTTGCTCAAAGGTGTCTCCGGACCGGTATGTGGGATTGATGATGGCGCCTGTAATCATATTCTTTAGTTTACAACGATAAAGGGATTGACCCTTTCCCGGTTTTGAGAATTGGAAATCGATTATGACATAGGGTTCGTTGTCAATCTGGATTTTCAAGCCTTTTCTCAAGTCACTTGCAGCATACATTTTATCTATCCTTCCATGATTTTCGGGTGTCGGATCTAATGGAAAAGTAAAGATCCGGAGCATCCATATAAAGAAAAAAGAGAGTCCGGTCAAGGGAAAATGCACTGGAAGACAAAGGAAAGATCTTGAGATCCCAAGCGGTAGGGGGTAAATTGCTTTAACCAAACTGCTTCAATCAGGGCATTATTTGATCCGTGACAGGGTCAGGAGAGATGGATATGGACAAACAAGAGGCAATAATGGCGTTCTCACAGAGTGAGAAGATCAAATCAGGGCTTATTTGGATATCTCATGTCATTTCGGTAGCCAATGGTCTTCCCGAGCCTGAAAAACAGGGTGCAGAGATGGTGGTCAAGATGATAACCGGAATGGTTTTGCAAGAAATCGGGCTGGCCAAGAAACTGACAGGTGACCCGGCGTGGGAGGGAATCGAAAAAGACATTGATCAGGGGATGGTGATGATTAACTCTGGTGTGGCAATGGAATCTGTGGTTCATTTTACCCGAGCTCTAAGCAAGGTGACAAACATAGGTCAGCGTTCCATGTCTTACCTGAAAGACCAGGGACTCCTTTGATGATGAAAAGTAATTACCAGCCCCGAGTGGGTCAAATAGTTCTTGTTGAGTGTTGTTTCAACTCGAGTATAACCGGACCTTTCAAATACGGCAGCTTTTTATAAGGTTTGACTATGATGACAAAATGGGCAGTTCTGGTATGTCTGATAGCTCTGTTACTCGCCTCTGTTTATCTCTTCTATTCCAAGGTCGAAAATTTCTTTGTCTTTTTTCCTGAGTCTACACTCGATCCAACTCCAAAAACGTTTCACCTGACCCACAAGGAGGTCTTCTTTGATACCGGAGACGGGAAAAGACTGCACGGCTGGTTTTTTCCTCAGAAAAAGGAGGCACCCGTTATCCTTTTCTGTCACGGAAATGCAGGAAATATCTCGGGCCGTCTTGACAATATCCGATTGCTTTTGGAAAAGGGGTTTGCGGTTTTTATCTTTGATTATCGGGGGTATGGTAAGAGTGGTGGCAAACCCTCTGAAAAAGGCATTTATATGGATGGGTTGGCCGCGTACGATTATCTGGTTGAAAAAGAGCATTTTTCTTCAAACAAAATCATCCTTTTTGGCCGATCCCTTGGAGCGGCGGTCGCCATCGAGATAGCCGTCCAAAAGGACATAAAGGCCATAATTATTGAAAGCGGGTTTACTTCAACAAAGGGAATGGCAAAGAGCATGTTTGTGTTTATGCCGTTTTCTTGGTTTTTGCCTGCCAACTATAATAACCTTGCCAAGATTGCTCATATCAAAGCGCCCAAACTCATCATACATGGTGATGAAGACAACCTTGTCCCTTTTTCTATGGGAGAAAAACTTTTTGCCGCTTCAAAGGAGCCAAAACACTTCTACGCCATAAGGGGGGCCGGGCACAACAATACCTATGCGGTTGGCGGGGAAGAATACTTTAAGAGGATTGCCGCCTTTGCCGGAAACTTAGGGCCTTGATTTCCTGTCACGATCACATTATCATCCCCTTCTGATCGCGTGAACATCAATTGTGAACATCAGAATCAAGAGGAGGCTGCAGATGCAGATCTTGATCCTTTATTTTTCAAAGAGTGGGAACACCAGAAAGCTGGCAGAGGCGATAGCCAGGGGTGTACGGGAAGAGACAGGGGTGAATGCTGTTTTAAAGAAGACAGATGAAGTTACAAAGGAGGATTTTGTGACATCGGATGGAATCATTGCGGGTTCCCCGGTCTATTTTGGTCTGATGGCTGCTGATTTAAAAAGGGTCTTTGATGATTTTCTGAGTGTGCGGAAGAAAATGGAAGGTAAGATCGGAGCAGCATTCACCACCTCAAAGGACCCATCCGGCGGTAAAGAGACGACCATGATGTCGATTATCCAGACATTTCTGATCTATGGAATGGTGATTGTGGGCGACCCTATGTCTGCCACCGGACATTATGGAACTTCCTGTGTGGGTGCGCCCGACAGAAAGAGTGAAGAAAATGGTATGAAACTTGGCCGGCGGGTTGCGGCGCGGGCAAAAAAACTCACGGTCTAATAGTTGAAAATGAGTTAATAAAAAATTGGATCAAAATTCTCTAAAAGAACTTCTGGGTTGTCTGAGCAAAGGGGAGACCACTGTGGACGAGTGTCTGGAGAGGCTTAAGACGCTACCTTTTGAAAATCTCGGTTTTGCCTGCATCGACCATCACAGAAGCCTCCGGAGAGGTGTTTCAGAGGTTATATTTGGTGAGGGGAAAGAAGTGAGTGAGATCACGGGTATTATGAAACGGATGTTTGAAAATGGTGATGATATCCTTGTCACACGCCTTTCTACGGACAAGGCCGAAATGGTCCGAAAGGAGTTCCCTGACAGCACCTACCACGATAGGGCCAGAGTTCTGACTCTGATAAAGAATGATATAGAGATCACCGGCAAGGGAAAGATCCTGGTCATAAGTGCGGGGACATCTGATATCCCTGTGGCAGAGGAGGCCGCCGTCACTGCCAGGTTTATGGGAAACGAGGTTGACACCCTGTTTGATTTGGGGGTCTCTGGTCTTCACAGACTTCTGGCCCACAATGAGAGGTTAATGAACGCGTCAGTCATCGTGGTGGCGGCGGGAATGGAAGGGGCCCTTCCGAGTGTTGTCGGGGGATTGGTTGACAAACCGGTGATCGCGGTTCCGACCAGCATTGGGTATGGTGCGAGTTTCCAGGGTGTTGCCGCCCTGTTGGGTATGTTGAATTCCTGCGCGTCCGGTGTGACGGTGGTGAATATCGATAATGGCTTTGGTGCGGGATATGCCGCCAGCGTGATTAACAGATCATAGGTAGATTGTGACTACTCACGTAGTCAGGCTGAAGCTGTTTAGGCTGAAGGCTGAAGGGGTACGAAAAGAAGGATTGCCGCACTTTGGCGGAGAAACAGCAGATCTCCCCATCAACCATGGCTTCAAAGTGCGCAGTATTCCCGCTTTTCCTAATCCCGCGTTTCGCGGGACCTTTAGCCTACCCACCTAAGTAATTACTGTCCCCAAAGGCAGGGATGCCCGATCTCCCTTGTTTATAATGCTAAAAAATTCAACAACTTT
>JAUVRS010000269.1 GCA_030597505.1 Desulfobacteraceae bacterium | reverse complement strand
TTATAAGAAACCCAAAGAAGTCACACTTGTGGATGAAGTCCCCTACGCTCCTTCAGGCAAGCCACTAAAACGCGTTCTTAGAGAAAGGTATGTCAATGGTTCCGGGTGACCGTCCCCAAGACGTGGTCACTGGGAGGTTCTCAAGGGAGCAAACAGACCAAAATGTCAAGAACTGAAAAACTTATGCCCATGTCCGATGCCATAGACCGATATGTGGCAGACGGAGATGTCCTCTATCTGGGTGGGTTTATCCAGCAGGACCCGTTCGCCGCGGCCCATGAGATCATAAGACAGGGAAGGAAGGATCTGACGGTTTCAAAGTGTGCATCATTGATACTCGTGGATCAAATGATAGGGGCAGGGGTGGTGAGCCGCCTGATTACCAGTTTTACCTGGAATCCCCTGCCAGCGCAGGCACACTGTTTTGTCCGGGCCCTGACCAGACAGGTTCCCCATAAGATCGATATGGAGGAATATTCCATCCTTGCCCTCAACCTGGCCTATTTTGCAGGCGCACTAAATCTTCCCTATGTGGCAACCAAGACTATGCTGGGATCCGGGTTTGATTGGGAACAAACCGATTTTGGTGTCAAAAACAGACTGAAATTTGAAACGTCCCCCTTTACGGGTGAACGGGTCTGTCTTGTCCCCCCGATCAAACATGATGTGGGGATAATGCAGGTTCAAAGATGTGACCCATATGGCAATGCCCAGGCATGGGGTATGATGGGAGAGGTTCGTTACGGGCTTCAGAGTTGCGAGAAGCTCATCATATGCGCTGAGGAGATCGTGGATACGGATGTCATCACACGGGATCCCAATCGCACGCTTGTCCCGGCGTTCCGTGTAAACGCGGTTGTGAAAGAACCCTGGGGGAGCCACCCCGCACCCATGGCCGGGTATTATGATATGGACTGGCCCTATAATGCTTATTATGAGAAAGAGACCCGTACCGAGGATCAGTTTCAAAATTTCCTGGAGAAATGGGTTTACGGGATCCGGGACCGAAAGGCGTATTTGAAGTTGATCAAACAGGATAGACTGGATGCCCTCATACCCGAGCGGTTTGACTCGGATCCTGTCCCCTATGGCAAACTCACCAGTCATTTTGGGGTGCCGTATGCTTGAGACAAAGGGACCGGTTACACGAGTGGAGCAAATGATTGTGTCTGCCGCCAGGCTGATACAGGACAAGAGTGTCCTGATGGTTGGGACCCAATGGCCCATCATCGTGTCTCTGTTGGCAAAAGCCCTTCATGCCCCTGAGATCACCATCTGTTATGAAGGAGGGGCCATCATTGAAAAGGTCCCTGATCGTATTCCCTTTTTTACGGGCGACCCGGTGGTCAACTCAAGTTCCGTCTTGATTGGGGATTCTTTTGATACGTTGGGCGCGGTTCTTCACGGTGGAAGGGCAGACATGGCCCTGTTGTCTGCTGCCTCGGTTGATCGTTATGGAAACATAAATACGACCTGTGTCGGGGATTACAGGTCCCCCAAGATCCGTTTTGGGGGGAGCGGGGGTGCCTGTGATTTTGGGAGCCTTGCGCCCAAGACAACCATTGTCCTTGAACATGATAAGAAACGGTTCCCCGAAATGGTCGATTTTATTACCACCCCCGGCAACCTGAAAGGAAAGGACAATCGCAGGGAATCGGGCCTCAGACCGAACACGGGTCCGCATGCGGTCGTGACCACTCTGGGCCTTTTCAATTTTGATAAAGAAGGAGAGATGGTACTCACCGCCTATAATCCCACAGCATCGGTTAGAGAGGTAAAGGATGCAGTTCAATGGGATCTGAAAACCCATAAAGACGTGGGACCTCTCGATCCTCCAAGTGAAAAGGAATTGGAGGTATTGCGGGTGCAGATCGATCCGGGCGGCATGTATTTGAGGGAAGCGAGACTGCTCAAGAAAAGTGAAGTAGTTATCTAAAGAATAGAGCAATACCCCGCTGTACCATGCGTTGACATACCACGAACCGCCAGTAACGGGGATCAAAAAGGCCGGGTCCTCCGGCCCGGATCTTTACTGAGGAATGAGGAAAGAGGAATTATGGACTTTGGGATTTCAGAAGAAAACCGCATCTTTCGCAAGGCCATTCGAGATTTTGCCCAAAAGGAGATTGCCCCTCTGGTAGAGGAGGCAGAGGAGACACACACATTTCCCAAGGAGTTGTTCAAGAAAATGGGAGACCAGGGGTTCTTGTGCCCAAGATATCCGGTGGAATTGGGCGGCGGAGGGGGCGACAAGATTACGGAATGTATCATGGTTGAAGAACTCAACATGGTAAACCCGGGTATTGCCGCCGCATTGATGGCCCAGAGCGGCCTGGCAACCCAACCTATCTACCGATTCGGATCTGAAAAACAAAAAGAAAAATTCCTCATTCCTGCCATAAAGGGCGAAAAAATCGGCGCCTTTGGTCTGACCGAACCCAATGTCGGGTCGGACGCTGCCTCCATACAGACCAGGGCGGTGCGAGACGGGGACAGCTATGTGATCAACGGAACCAAGATGTTTATCACCAATGGCCCTATTTGTGATTATGTGCTTGTAGCCGCTTACACGGATCCAACAAAACGCGGGGTGGGAATTAATCTGTTTATCGTTGAAAAAGGGACTCCCGGTTTCGCTGTTTCCAGAAAGCTGGACAAGGTGGGAAACCGGTCTGCTGAGACCGGGGAATTGGTCTTTGAAGATTGCGCGGTCTCGGCAAAAAACATGATTGGCGAAAAAGAAGGGGGAGGGTTTGATCAATTGGCCGACACCCTCATTTCAGGCCGTATAACCTATGGAGCCCGCTGTACGGGTACTGCCCAGGCAGCATATGACCTGACAGCCCGGTATGCCAAAGAAAGGGTTCAGTTTGGGAAACCCATCGTCAAGTTCCAGAATACCCGATTCAAGCTGGCAGAGATGGCCACCCACATTGACATCATGCGAAGTTACACCTATCAAGTGGCGCGGATGTATGATCAGGGAAAGAAAGTCCGAAAGGAAGCCGCCATGGTCAAACTGTTTACGGCAGAAACCCTCCAGAAGATCCTGGGGGATTCCATGCAGATTCATGGTGGATATGGATACATGATGGAATATCCCATCCAGAGGTTTTGGCGGGATGGCAGGTTGTATACCGTGACCGAGGGTACATCCGAGATTCAGCGTCTCATAATCGCAAAAGAATTGGGGCTGTGAAAATGCCTTGAACGGGTAAGAACGTTTTGGAGACAGGTGCTATGATGGAAAATTGGAGATTTCTGGAAGTCGATTGGCTGAGTTATGCGGAAACCGCGATCTATAGGCCTGTGTTGATGCGGGCTGTGAGCGAAGAGGTGGTGCCTGAGACAGTCAGTTTTTGCAGATTTCCAAGGCCCAGCCTTATCCTAAACTTCTTTAACGACCCTCAAAAGGAGATCAATCTGAGGGTCTGTAAGGAAAAACGAATTCCTGTTTATCGCGTCATCGCCAGTGGGGGGCCCATCTTTGGGGATACAGGATATACGTTTACCTTTCTGCATCTGAAGAGAAACAACCCAAAGGTCCCACCAGACGTCCCAAAGATGTTTGAAAAAACCTTGACAGGGGTCGCGGAAGGGATCTCGAACCGTTTTGGAATCCAGTGTCGTTTTAGGCCGTTAAACGATGTGGAAGTTCGGTGCGATGATGGCTCTTGGAGAAAAATCGGACCTTCTTCCTGTTTTTATGAAGAAAAAACAATCCAGATGGGTTCAGGAATTCAAATAAAGGAACCCGATGTCGATCTTATTGCAGAGATCATACCAGCCCCGCCCGAGAAGTTTCTGGATAAACAGGCAAAAAGCACGCAAGAAAGAATAACCTATCTTGAAAAGGTGGTGGGGAGAAGTATTGACTTGGATGAAATAAGGGATATCTATGTAGATCAGATTGAGAAGGTCTTCCAGGTGAAATTGTCTTCCGGAGAACTGACAGACAGGGAAAAGCGTTATTTTGAGGAAATGAAAAAGGCCTATACGCGTGAGGAGTTTTTTATGGAGCGGTCTGAAGAGAGACTTCGTAACCTCCCTTCGGACGTGCCCAGAACAGCCATACACTTCCCCGCCCCTGCAGGCCCATTTAT
>JAUVRS010000200.1 GCA_030597505.1 Desulfobacteraceae bacterium | reverse complement strand
GCCTAACTGGAGAGGTCAAAATTCCTACATTGAAGCGATCAAATTGGAAGGAGATCCCCAAATGAAGTATCTGGTAAATATCGAAGACAAAGCGCCGGACGAGGACAAGCGTTCTCTCAGGCATGTGGTAAAAGAACGGGAAGATGAAACACTCAGGGATACATATTTTTTGATTGATCCTGAGGATTCACCATCGAGGAACCTGAAAATGGGTCATACAATCATCTATCCCACTGGTAAGACCACAGGACACGCCCATGATGACATGGAAGAGGTTTACTACATCCTTTCAGGAAAGGGCAAGATGGTCGTGGGGGAAGACGAATTCCCCATACAGGCGGGCGACGCCTTTTATGTGCCGTTTGGAGAATATCACGTTACCTACAATACCGGGATTCAACCGCTGGCAATCCTGTGGGTGACCGGCCATGTGGAAAAGGCGTAGCAGGTGGGCATATGGAAGACTATTTGATGTTGATTGATGGCCAATGGGTTGATTCGGACAGCAGGGAATACATTGAAGTGACAAATCCTGCCACAGAAGAGGTTTTTGCCAAGGTCCCCGCAGCAACAAAAAGCCAAGTGGAACAGGCCCTTAAAGCGGCCCGGCAGGCCTTTCCAGAATGGTCCGGGTTCTCTCCTGAACAACGGGCCGGTTATCTGTGGAAGGCAAGCCATATCCTGGAATCGCGAAAGGAAAAAATCGGAAACCTCATGACCCGGGAACAGGGGAAACCCTTGAAGGAGGCAGTGGGAGAGATCGAGAAGGCAGTTGAGATGCTCCAATATTACGCAGAGGAAGGTAAGCGGGCATACGGAAAGATCATTGCCAACACAGATCCGTTTGATCAGAGCCTCGTGGTCAAAGAGCCGATGGGGGTTGTGGCGGCCCTGTCTCCGTGGAATTATCCTGTGGAACTGACAGGTTGGAAGGCAGCGGCAGCACTGGCGGCAGGGTGTACCATAGTGGCCAAACCCCCTTCTTTAACGCCCCTCTCACCGCTGGCGTACTGGGAATGTTTGTTTGATGCCGGGATCCCCAGGGGCGTGATAAATGCAATAACCGGGTCCGGAAAGACAGTGGGGCGTCAACTCGTGGGGAGCCCCCTGTCGCAAAAAATTGCCTTTACCGGTTCTCTTGAAGTGGGGAAAGATATCCAGGCACAGTGCAAGGATTTCATAAAAAAAGTGTCCTTGGAATTGGGGGGGCAATGCCCACTTATCGTCAGCAACAATTGTGACCTCTCAAGTGCCGCAAAAGGCGCTGCGAGAAGATCTTTTCGCAATATGGGACAGATCTGTATTGCAATAAATCGCATATATGTTCATGAGACTGTTTCTGATGATTTTTTGGAAGCATTTAGCCGGGAGACACAAGGCCTTACCATCGGAAACGGGTTGGAGAATCCTTTATGTGATGTTGGCCCCATGGCCAGTCTCGCGGGTCTTGAAAAAAGCAAACAACACGTGGCGGACGCAGTGGCCAAAGGGGCTAGACTGGTGACCGGTGGTAAAAAACCTCCGGGGGCGGGGTTTGAAAAAGGCTATTTTTTTGAGCCAACCATACTGGCAGAATGCAACCATGAGATGCTGGTTATGACGGAAGAGACCTTTGGGCCGGTTGTGGGCGTCATGACCTTTAAAACTCTGGATGAAGCCATAGATCTTGCAAATGACACATTGTACGGTCTGGCAGCCTATGGATTTACCAATGATCTCCACGAAATGAAAAAGATGTCACGTGAACTCGAGGCCGGGAGCGTGGCCATCAACAATGTGGATGCGGGTATCATGAACGCGCCATATGGCGGATGGAAACAAAGTGGAGTGGGTCACGAACATGGCCACGAAGGTCTGGAGGAATACCTGCGCCTCAAACATGTCAGGGTCAGGTATAGAGAACCATAAGCGCCGTTGGGAGAAAAGGATGAGCAGACAGTATGTGATGGGTATTGATATTGGAACAACGGGATGCAAGACCTTGATCATTGATGATCAGGGGGAGATCGTGGCCAGGGCACTTTCGGAATATCCGCTTTCGACCCCGCACCCGGGGTGGTCCGAGCAGGACCCCGATCACTGGTGGCAGGCGGTCACGTCTACTGTTCAGCAGGCAATAGCGGGTTTCCAGCACCCTGATGAGATAAAAGGGATTGGCCTCAGCGGCCAGATGCATGGCCTTGTTGCCCTTGATAAACATGGGGCCGTTCTCAGACCGGCCATTCTTTGGAATGATCCGCGGACGGAGAAACAGTGTAAGGAAATCCACGATGCCGCGGGTGGTATCGATGGATTGTTGAAATTGACAAATAACCGGATGCTGCCGGGATATACCGGTGGAAAGATCCTTTGGGTCAGAGAGAATGAGCCCCGGCTTTATGAAAAATTTGATGTGGTTCTGAATCCAAAAGACTATATTCGGTATTGTCTTACAGGAGAATATGCCACCGAGGTTTCAGACGCCTCTGGGACTGGATTGTTCGATGTACGAAAACGAGAGTGGTCTTACCCGCTTTTGGATCTACTCCAGATCCCAAAAAAATGGATGCCCCGTTGCAATGAATCCCCGGAGATAAGCGGCACCCTGCTCTCTGATGTTGCATCGGAACTGGGTCTTTCCGCCAACACGCCGGTTGCGGGTGGGGGGGGCGACTCAGTGGTTCAGACCACCGGGACCGGTCTGGTGAATCCGGGTATCCTGGGAACGACCCTTGGAACGGCGGGGATCGTTGCCATGGCCCTTGACAAATGCACTGACAATCCCGACGGTAATCTCCAGGTTTTCTGCAACAATATGCCAAACAAGTGGCATGCAATGGGTGTGACACTGGCTGCGGGCGGATCTCTGAGATGGATAAGGGACGTGTTTGGCGGTGCAGAGCGCGAGGTTGCCGGGTGGATGGGAACAGACGCATACGAGCTTTTGGCTATGCAGGCATCCATGGCAGAACCGGGATCAGAGGGGTTGTTTTTTTTGCCATACCTTATTGGGGAGCGATGCCCCCATCCCGACCCCCATGCACGGGGAGGCTTTATCGGCCTCACGCTTCGCCACGACCGTAGACACATCCTGAGGAGCGTCTTTGAAAGCGTAATCTATAGCCTGAGGGATGTGGCTCAATTGATCGAGGAAATGGGATACCCTATTTCGCAGGTTCGGATGTCCGGCGGCGGTGCTCTCAGCGCTCTTTGGCGGCAGATTCACGCGGATGTTTTTGACAGCGAGGTCATCACCGTCAGCGGGAGTTCAGAGGGAGGGGCCTATGGGGCTGCGCTTGTGGCAGGGGCCGGCGTTGGCATCTGGAGCGACGTTGAGGAGGCCGTGGCGGTGCTGAAACCGGAAACGAGAAATGATCCCATCAAAGAGAATGTGGAACTCTACAATAAATTATTTCCTGTTTATCGTGATTTTTACGATTCCCTAAAAGAGAGTTTCGACCGTATCTCCCAAATCTACTCATAGGCGGCTCACAAGTCTAATTGTTTAGTAACTACTCACGTAGTCAGGCTGAAGCTGTTTAGACTGAAGGCTGAAGGGGTCAGAAAAGCACGATTGCCGTACTTTGGCGGAAATATCTGATTTTTGCATCAAACATGGCTTTAAAATGCGCTTTTTCCTAACAGTCTTTAGCCTTCAGCCTATCAACCTGAGTCGTTACACTGTTTAAACAAATGCTACAGACGATTATTTTTGACTATAATGGCGTGTTGGTGGATGATTTGAAAATCCAGAGGGATTCCTATCTTTGGGCGGCAAAAAAGCTTGGTTTTTCATTATCCACAAGAATTGTAAGCCGGTATATCTCCCACACAACCGAGCAAAAGCGAGAGATTTATTTTGGAGATATCACGGATGAGCAGTGGAAAAAAGTGCTCTTGGCCAAAACCAGATACTACTTTGAAACGGTCAAAAAATCCGATGTCGTTTTTCCGGATGTGGAAACGGTTTTAAATTCATTGTCCACCCGGTACGTCCTTGGCCTTGTATCCAATACCACAAGACGCTATTTTGATTACGTGTTCCCCGTGCACCTTTCCTCCTTATTCAGAGAAAAGCTCCTTGTTGAAGATGTGGAGACCCCAAAACCCTCTCCGGAACCTCTTTTTAAAATATTACGGCGGCTAAAGATACCAAAAGAGAGATGTTGCTATGTGGGTGATTCCTTGCTGGATGTTCAGATGGCCAAGTCAGCAGAAATATCCATCCTTGCGGTTGCCACAGGGGGGAACTCCCTGGCAGAATTGAGGGCGGCCGGGGCAGATGATGTTTTGAGCAGCCTGAGCGAACTGCCACGCAGGCTGGAGGCCCTACGCCGATTACAATAAATGTAATAGCTCAGCGGTCAATAAAGCATTTGACAGGATAAACAGGATAACAGGATAGTTAAGTTGATGTGAAATGCAAAACCAAGGCACCTTTTCAAAGAAACATCACGCTAACCGTGATGAGCCCAAACATAAAGATGCACTTATGACCTCGGCAAGAAAATGTTTGCAAACTGTGATTGTATCTGATAAATACAGTATGCAATATAAATATTGTATATGACAGATACGGTTTTGGGTCTATAATGGAAATATCGTTTCAGCTCTTGCAGCAACACAACCCCTGGTGGTTCCGTGAGGAGATGATCTTAGATGACGAGAAGATCAGGGAATACGAAAGGGGCGGGTATCGATACATTCCTCCTATCCTTACAGAGTATCCGGAAAATTCGGATGCCGTCCTGACACTTCGGGGACCGCGGCAGATCGGCAAGAGCACAAGCGTGAAATTGCTGATCCGAAGACTCCTGCTGGATCTCAAAGTCGAAAAAAAGCATGTCTTCTATTTTTCATTGGATAGAATTGAGGACTTTGATCAACTCTACGAATTGATCGATTGTTATCTTAGACATATCAAGCCCACTCGTCCGCAACGCCTCCATATCTTCTTGGATGAAATATCATTTGTACGGGAGTGGCAACGGGGGATAAAAGCCCTGGCAGACGAGGGAAAACTGAAAAAGGTGACCATTTTGCTGACTGGCTCCAACCTTATGGATATCGGGGAGGGCGCAGAGAGGATGCCGGGCCGAAGGGGGAAACTCTCAAAGTTGGATTTCGAGCAACTCCCCATGACCTTTGCCGAGTTTTGCCATTTGACCGAGCCGGAGATTGGACAGAAGGACATCGGATCTCTAACTTGTCATAGAGGCCTGCTCCTACACCGTTTCAGGGAATATCTCATCACCGGCGGGTTCCCACTTTCCGTAAACCTGTTTTTCTCCAATGGTCAAATTTCTTCCTATGTG
>JAUVRS010000137.1 GCA_030597505.1 Desulfobacteraceae bacterium | reverse complement strand
AACAGGGATACGATTTATTTTTTTCTCCATCATGATGTTGGCGATCTCCATCACAGGCGTATCTTCATCGATAGTTATTGCGGGGAAACTCATAATATCCCCGGCATTATGCCCTTGGATAGAGACTGCAAGACAACCAGTGCCTTCAAGACATTCGGCCACAACGGACATAAAGGTTTTCTTCCCTTGGATACCCATATGTGAAAGAAAATCCTTTTCTGATAAAACCCCAACAACTTTGTTGTCATGCTCTATAACCGGAACACCGGAGATGCCTGCTTCAGCCATCAAAGTCGCCGCGCTATGTCATGGTGTCATTTTTTCCACGGTTATGACTTCCCGGATCATGACATCTTTCCCTTTGACATCATGGGTCAGCCGTTCAACGGCACGTCTAAAAGCCAGGGTATAGACCTCTTTGAAATCTCCTGGCGTAATATCCAGATACCCTGTAATGTGCTTCATGGCGTCATAGATATCTTCGTCCGCAATATCCAGAATATCCAGGGGTCGTGGGATGTCTGTTTGAGTATCTTTCTTATTTTCGCCCATTTTTTACGTTCTCCAGAAAAGAGGTAAGTACCCATTATTTTATGAAAGAAATATGCTATGTGCAAAAAAATCGCATTGACCTAAGTCAATAGTTACAGTCGTCAATAGTCAACTTCTCCATCAGCCTATTTGAATTATAAGAAAATTGATTAATCAAGACCATAGCAAATCCTCATCTTAAATTGGAACCACGACCCCAAATTCACACAAGAAAATATATTGACAGGGGTAAACGGCAATGCCAAAATCGATTATATAAGTAAATCATTCGATTGATTAATCGTATTAAGCCACCAACAAAATGGATGGTCCAGGGTTTGCGGCACCTTTGGAAAGAGTGGGCCTCTTTGGATGCCCTTTGGCAAAGGGAGAGATGGTTATGAGTCGGCTTCAGTTTTTGGCACATGTGGCTGAGAACAAGTGCACCGGGTGTAAACAGTGCGAATTCATCTGTCCGTCTGGTGCAATAAGAATGGCGGAAAAAAGAGCGAAAATTGATGGTGATCGGTGTATTGACTGTCAACGGTGTATAGATATATGCAAAAAGGAAAACGCCATTAGCCGGGCTCCCCGTCTTTCAGAGGTTACGAGATATGTGGACCATAAAAATCTCGACCCGGAAAAGGTCAAAACCCTTTGCGAAAAGGCCGGTGTTCTTCCTGATCTGCCGATCTGCGGATGCAGCCGTACTACAGGGAAAGAAACCATTGCTGCCATCTTAAAAGGTGCAAAAACACCTGAAGATCTTTGCGCGATGACGGGGCTTCGCTCTGGTTGCGGTATCTATTGTATGACAAAGATCTTCCAAGCATTTGAGGCCTGCGGGATTGATTTGGAAGAACCCAAAGATCGACGTTGGATCAAGCTGACTATTTCTCTTGATGATCTTTCTGAAGAAAAAGTGGTCCAGATTGACAAAACCTTTCCTCAGTATCATATGGGAGAAGACTGGAGGAAGTTAAAAAACAGGGCTGTGACTTCTGTAACAAAAGGAAGTGTTCATGTATAGATCAGCGATCAATCCACCGGGGGTAATGACGTCAGTTTATGGTCCGCAACCCAAAGAACGGGCGATAAATATACTGGACATGGTTTCCGTGTCAATAGGCGATCTTTTCCCTGATATCGCTGAGAGAATATACGAGGATGGTGATGACCCTTCTGCAATAGAAAGGGCAACAGACCAGGCGCTGTCTTTGGTCGATATGGGGATGATAAAATCCGGGGAGACAGTCAAGCTGCTCAGTTCCGAACACGGTTTTGCCATACTGGGTGGCCAGCCATACGTAACCATGCTCAAGGCAATAAAGAACAACATCCAGGCCAGAGCAGGCTGTGAGGATGTTCTCCTGATGGTAGGGGCATATAAGGGATTTCGGGAGGCGGATGAAGTCATCTCGCATTTTGATCTTAAGCGGGTCTTTGATGGGAAAGTCTACGGGTATGGTCCTTATGATAAAGATATACCCATTGAGACAGAGATCGGAACCATTTATGGGATAAAAAAATTGTTCAATGGGGATTGGTTTGTTCACTCGTACTATGATGATCCGCGAGAGATGTACTATCATCGTATGATCGACAGGGCCTTTAAGTCATTTATCATGTCATACGTGCGTTTTGAGACACGATCCGTTTATCATATGAATTTTGGTAACCGCTCCGCAAATTTTTTGCCACGAGCGATTTTTAATGCACCGTCTATACAGGAGCGCTACAGTTTTTCGTGTTTTCTGCGGACCTCCCCGGCCGGAATTTTATCCATAGATGCCGACAATGATCTTTCAGCGCTCAACGAACGGATTACCATCAGTCATCTAAAAAAGTACGGCAAAATGATGCGGCTTTTTAATGAGATCGATGAATGTATTGCCCTGGTGGATGGCTCAAGGTGGGGGTTTTATCTCCACGCCGGCGGCGTTATCCTTGGTGTGCTGATGAATGTAAAGACCGACCCCTTTGACCTCTCCAATCATAAGGCCCTGGGCGGATTAAAAAGAAACAAAAAGGGAGAGCTTGTTCCAAAGCTTATCAATCCGGCGATCAAGGCGATAGTCATGAATCAGGCCTGGCCGGGAATCAACTATCTGGGGCTGGAAGATACACCCATTGTGATCGTGGGGGAAGACCATGCCGATATGTGGAAGGCGGATCATTGTAACCCACAGATAGCTGAAGTCGCCCAGACAGCGACGGATCTAAATCAAGCCATGGATATGGCATATGATATCGGCATGACAGACAAGGTGATCGTCTTTGATGGTTCTTTTGGCCATGTCAATTGCAGCCCATCCATGGCAAGACTTCTTATGGAGAAAGCGCCTCAAGTCAGCCGAGAGGTGGATGAAGAACTCGTACCCATGTGGCTTGAGCAAAGGGGGATAGACCCGCAAGCCATCTGAGATCTCCATGTGAGGACTTACGTACGGTTTTTACAATTCAATAAGGGAAGTCAGAAATCACTGTTCAATAGTCGCCAAATGAGGTATGCACGGTTTATCGTTTCTCTTAACACAGCCCTTTTCGCGGTGCCGGTCAAAGGTGCCTTTTCCACCACCGTAAGGCCTAAACGGGGGCAGGTGTATTTGAAAAAAAATATTGAAAACACATATTCATATTAAGGAGGAAATTCATGCCGGGTTATCAAATAGCCATTATCCCCGGAGACGGGGTTGGGCAGGAAGTGGCCATCGAGGCCGAAAAAGTTCTGAAGGCCGTGGTGGAAAAACATGGACTTGATTTAAAAACAACGGAATTTGACTGGAACTGCGATTATTACCAGAAACACGGGACAATGATGCCGGAGGACGGTCTGGAAACCCTAAAGGGCTTTGACGCCATATTCTTGGGCAGCGTGGGTAACACCAAAAAAGCACCCGACCATATTGCCGCGACGCTGGTGCTGGGTATTCGCAAGAAATTTGACCAATATGTAAATCTGAGACCCATCAAACTCTATCCAAACGTCGATACCCTGATCAAAACCACCACACCTGAGACCGTGAATATGGTGGTGGTCAGGGAGAACACCGAAGGGGAATACTCGGCTATGGGCGGTTTTTTCAAGCCGGGCACGCCCGACGGCCTGGCCCTGCAGACCGCGGTTTTCACCCAGAAGGGATGTGAACGAGTAATGCGTTATGCCTTTGAGCTGGCGGAGGAAAGAAAAAAGAAGGGGAAGGGGCCCGGGGTGGTTACCAACTGCACCAAATCCAATGCCCTCAATAATTCCATGGTTTTCTGGGACCAGGTTTATAATCAAGTGGCTGAGGATTACCCCGATGTCACCCGTGATATGGCGCTGGTGGATGCCCTGGCCATGTGGCTGATCAGGAATCCTGAGAGATTTGACGTGATCGTGGCCTCAAATCTTTTTGGGGATATCATCACCGACCTGGGGGCTATGCTCCAGGGAGGCATGGGATTGGCTGCCGGCGGAAACATCAATCCTGAAAAAGAGTTTCCCTCCATGTTTGAACCCATCCATGGGTCTGCCCCGGACATCATGTTCAAGGGGATCGTCAATCCGATAGCCTCCATCGAGTCCATCAGGATGATGCTGGAACACCTGGGAGAAAACGAGGCTGCACAGGACATGGAAAGAGCCGTTTCAGCCACCCTTCAGGAAGGAAAAATCAGAACCCCCGACATGGGAGGAACAAGCAAGACCAACGAATTGGGAGATGCTGTCCGGGAGATGATCTTGAAGTGATGCAAACGCAATCGGACGGGTTAGGTGTGTTTAGAACATGAATTGCAACATGATTGCACTCTGAAAAGACGGTTTGTTGGAGCCGCCATATGAGAACCGTCGGAAATGGCCTCTCTACCATCTGGCTTTCAGTCTGAAATATGATAACCCTTTGCCTTTCCAATTCCAAAGAGAGCCAACATTCGTCTGTACTCCATTATCTCGCTTCTACACCCTATCCAACACATCCATCCCTTTGCCACGGCAGTCACCTCTTCGTCCGATAACTGAGCAGTCACCGAACCAATTTCCTCTTTGGAAAAATCGAAATTACCTTCCAAAATAACTGTTTTTCTGGCTTGGGGTGTCTCCGATTCCGTCACCAGGTTTCTGAAGGCCTCGTCTGTCTTCATTTTTTTAATAAAAACCCTTGCCGATTCGATTGACATGAAATTATTTCCCTTTCATCTTGTCATATTCAGATATCAAGCAGCCTTGCCATGTTTTATGGGTTCGGATCCATGCACATGTTCACTGTCTCGAACGGTCACTCCGTTTTATTTTGTTTTTTCTTCAACAAGAAATCGGGTTTTGGAGGAACAATAAAAAAAAGCCGGGGGATTCACCCGACTTTTTTATTTTTTCAATGGGGTGAGTGACGGGGCTTGAACCCGCGGCATCTGGGACCACAACCCAGTGCTCTACCAACTGAGCTACACCCACCACATAAAAAAGAAGTATATCACAACCGGGAATGGTTTTGCAAGAATAAACACGCTGCCGGTATAAACTGATTTCCGAGCCCTCGTTTATTGCCCGAAAATGGCAGGAAATTTCTTCCTCGAGATTTGTGTTTCCTACCTCAACTATTTGACTCTAATGAAAAAATTCCTTATATTACTTGTGTTTGGAAGAGTCAAACGATAATTCTTTTGCCAAGAAGGAAAGGACCGGCGTATGCCAGCCATTAGACAGGAATTATTCAGAGAAATACCCGCGGTGGATCGACTGCTGGCAACCGAAAGGCTTCAGCAGCTATCTGCCGAGTATCCACGCACCTTGATACTTAAGGCAATCAATCTGGTGCTTGATGATCTGCGCACCAGGATCCAAAGCGGAGAGATTGAAGGTGGAATCCAGCTCGGCCCTGATCTTGTTTCGATTATGGTGATGGAAGAGTTGAAAATCATCTCGCGGCCAAGCCTGCGACCCGTAATCAACGCCACCGGTGTGGTGATCCACACCAATCTCGGACGTTCCATTCTGGCGGAAAAGGTATTGAAAAAATTCACGCTGCTCAGCGGCGGATACAGCAACCTGGAATATGATCTGGAAAAGGGTGTGAGAGGAAGCCGGTACAGTCACGTGGAAGATATTTTGAAGGACTTGACCGGCGCTGAGGCTGCCATGGTGGTCAACAACAACGCAGCTGCAGTCCTCGTCTCACTTGAGACCCTGGCCAGGGGGCGCCAGGTGGTCGTGTCCCGGGGGCAACTGGTGGAAATAGGCGGGTCTTTCCGAATCCCGGATGTGATGCGCAAGAGCGGGGCCCGGATGGTGGAGGTGGGGGCCACCAACAAGACCCATCTCAGGGATTATGAGGAGGTTATCGGTCCGGAGACGGCTCTTCTGCTAAAAGTCCACAGGAGCAATTTTGAGCTTGTTGGCTTTACCGAGGAGGTTTCTCTTTCCGAACTTGCGGATCTGGGAAGGCGAAACGGGATCCCTGTCATGGAGGATCTTGGGAGCGGGAGTCTTGTGGATTTTTCAAAATACGGTTTGACAAAAGAACCGACGGTTCAGGACTCCCTGTCACAGGGAGCCTCTCTGGTGACCTTTAGTGGTGACAAGATGCTGGGCGGACCGCAGGCCGGGATAATCCTGGGTCAAAAAGAGCTTGTGGAGGCCATCAAAAAAAATCAGCTCAGCCGGGCATTGAGGATCGACAAGCTCACGCTTCTGGCCCTCGAGGAGACCCTGAGACTTTACAGGGATGAAAGGGTAGCCGTAAAAGAGATCCCCACCTTGAGGATGATATGCCAGACACAACGCTCCCTTGCAGGCAAAGCTGATCGTCTCTTAAAGCTGATCGGGAGGCTGAAATGTGACAATTTCTCCATTGAACTGATAACGGGGTCCTCAAAGGTCGGCGGGGGTTCACTCCCGCTCCAGGAGTTGCCAAGCCGTTTGGTGGCGCTGATTCCTGGAAAACTATCCCTTCAGGCCATGGAGACGTGGCTGAGGGCCCATGATCCGTCAATAATAACACGGCTCGAAAAGGAAAGAGTCCTGCTGGACGTGAGAACCGTGCAGGAAAAGGAAATGAAAACAGTAGCCCGGGTTATAAAGGATCTGGCACAGCAGGCCTAGCCCCACGTTTTTCAAGTGTCTGAAAAAGGTCAGCCCTAACGCCGGTCCTGAAGCGGAAAACCCCGGCCCACACCTCCAATGCCAACCCTTTGACAAGTTGACAAACATCATCAAAAACTATAGATTTCCTGGAGTTAGTTTAGCATAAAAAGCCTGATGGTATGGGGGTTTGATTGAAAAAAATTGTTGAAAAAATTCTAACAGACAGCCTGAAGGTCAAGGAGAAATTTATCAGGGGAAACATCCCCAATCTGATTCTCCTGGCCGAAAAGGTTGCCCTGGCCTTT
>JAUVRS010000041.1 GCA_030597505.1 Desulfobacteraceae bacterium | reverse complement strand
TTCTCCTGAGCCTTACGACCGCCTTGTGGTTGACCGCATCCACAGCCAGATGAAACCCTCCCAACCCCTTTACAGCCAGGATGTGCCCGTTTTTGAGGAAGTATGCGGCCTTTTTGATAGGATCCCGGCAAATGATCTTCTCGTTGTCGGGTCCGTGAAGCGAAGTTGTTGGGCCGCACTCCGGGCACGCATTGGGCTGGGCGTGAAACCGCCGGCCTCCGGGGTCATGATATTCTTTCAGACAGGAAGCGCACATCTTAAACTTCCTCATTGTGGTTCGGGACCGGTCGTAAGGAATATCGATTGTTATGGTGTATCTGGGACCGCAGTTGGTGCAATTGATAAACGGGTATCTAAATCGCCGGTCTTTTGGATCCTGCATCTCCGAGAGGCAATCGGGGCAGATGGCTGCATCGGGTGAAATCAGGGCAGATCGTTCCAGACCGGTCTTGCTGACCCTGATTTCAAAAGAGGCTTTATGTCTCAGTGGAATTTCGACCTTCGCGATGGATGAAATACGGGCGAGTGGCGGGTGTTCTGAAAGGAGCGCCTCAAATAAGCGCTTGATATCTTTTTCATCCCCTTCAACCTCAAACTCAACGCCTTGGGGAGTGTTGGTTACATATCCGCCAAGATGAGACCGGCAGGCAAGTTGGTATATGAAAGGACGAAAACCGACCCCCTGCACAACGCCCTCGACGACACCCTTGACCCGTTTGTTCATTTTCCTTTCAAATCAGCCCGCCGATTTTCTACAGTCTCTTTAAGCCAGGAATACCAGGCATCAAGCCCCTCCCCGGTCTTGCAGGAGATCTCAAACAGGGTCATGCGGGGGTTGATTCTTAATGCTTCTTTTTTGATGACTTCAATGTCACAGTCGACATAAGGAAGAAGATCGGTTTTATTGATCAATAATACCTTTGATTCATGAAACATAAGAGGGTATTTTGACGGCTTGTCTGCTCCTTCGGTAACACTCAGGATCATCACCTTAAAGTCTTCGCCGACCTGGAATTCAGCGGGGCATACCAGATTTCCCACATTTTCCACCACCAGGAGGTCAAGGTCGTCGAAATCGAAATCCTTAAAAGTATCCCGGATCATATTTCCATCCAGGTGACATGCGCCGCCCGTATTGATCTGGACCACAGGGATTCCCTTTTGGGCGATCCTTTCAGCATCGTGAGACGACTGGATGTCACCTTCTATGACGCCCATGCGTATATGATCCTTGAGGCCATCGATGGTTTTTTCTAAAAGGCTGGTCTTGCCGGCCCCAGGAGAACTCATAAGGTTAAATACCACCAGGCCCTTTTCATCAAAGATTGCCCTGTTTTCCTGAGCAATTCGGTCGTTGGCCTCCAATATATTTTTCACAACTGATATTTTCATGATCTACCCCAATGATTTACGATTGTTGATTGATGATTTAGTAAGTTCTAAGCTCGGGCACCGTGGGGTTCAGCCGTTTCTTTCCGGCGCTCTCTAAACCTGTAGTCGTAGCGTGGTTGATATTTGGGGTTTTGCCGAAAGCATGGAGCAGCCACTAGGATTCATTAGGAGAAAACCCCAAATATCAACCACTGCGAAAGTGAGACGTAAATCCACTTTGAGAGAGCGCCTTCAAGAAGCACCCGAACCCCACTCCAAAAATCCTATTATTTCTTCCGGATTTATTGAAAAGTTGCCTGATTTACGATTGAAAACCAGCAGTATAGCAGCCCCACCAATCATAAATCGCCAATCGCCAATCATAAATCCCTCACTCCACTTCCATTTCCACGATCGACAGGTTTTGTCCTGCTATGGTGTCTATTTCGGTGCTGTTACACTCCGGACATTCAAATGTGTAATCCTTAATTTCAAATGTAAGCCTGCATTCCCGGCAGGTTCCTTTTAAGGGGATGGTCTCTATTATCAGTTTGGCCCCCTCCATTTCAGTGTCGGAGGTCATTACCTCAAAACAAAATGAGAGGGAATCAGGGACAATGGCTGACAGTTGCCCGATATGGAGCCGCACCGATCTCAGCGTGCCCGCACCGTGCTTTGCCATCTCTTCCTTCAGAATGTCGATCAAGCTCTGCGCTATGGACATTTCGTGCATAAAAAAACGCCTCTTGATTCCCCTGGCAGGCCGAGGTCATGAGTGGGTCGGGTTGAGAGGAAATGGTTTTTGGCTTTTTTATCCCCGCATCAGGGAAACAGTCAACGAGTATACCTTTTGCCTGGCATCGTTGAAGACGCTTGAAAGGTTCAGGGAATGGTTGGCAAAAATGCTTCCGGGGTCACCGTTAAACACGATGAGGGGCTCAAAGTGACACCTGTAAAGGTCTTCCAGGATTTTATCAACCAGTCTAACCGAATTTTTGTCTTTAAGGACATCCATGAAATCTATCCGTATGGCCTTGAAAGACTCATAAAGGGCATAGGCCACTCCCTGGGCATAATAGAAGTTGTCGTCAATGCGATGCCAGGGAACGTCGACTCTCACCAGCTTGCTATCCTCGGCACCCTTTCCGGTCTCCTGGTCAAGGGTAAGGACTGCCTGAACGTCGCGCGGGGCATTTACAAGACGGGTGTTTACACCGCCCATCAGGGAGGCATACTGATTAAGGAGTTCAACCAGATTGTCTGCCCTTGGGTAAAAATGAGTTTTTCTCTCCACCAGGGCCTTGTAGAAGTTGGCCAGGTTTTCGCCGGCAAGCTCCCATTTGCTTTCCGCGGATGGGAACCACCATTTGTACGGATCGTTTGAGAGGGCAGTAAAGGCGCCTTCGGCATACGGGTCAAGCTTGTCCGTTGTCCTCATGCGGGTGAGATTATCTCTCAGGACCCGGGTGTTGTACCTGAGGACCTCCAAGACACCGATCTGAAAATTTGGCATATTATCGAGGAAGACCGTAGGCCAAAAAATGTCATTGGGCAGCCAGTTCTGGTACATCTCTTTGATAAGAATCTCATTGGCTTTTATAAAAGCCGCGCCTTTTACGCTGGTGTCCAGCGGGCCAAGGACAATTCTGCCGGGCTTTCTGGCATTGAGGGCCATGACAATGACCACGAATAGAAGCAAGGCCAAAACAACAATCAGAATCGAGAGCCCCCGTTTTGGCTTGTTCGTTTTTTGAGAAATAGATTCCATGACTTTTCACCGTCTTTAAAGATTTGCCAAATCGTTGTGGTTTGGTTAAACGGAAAGTATAATGATTGGTTCTATTTTAGAAAGGGGGCGGGTGTCTTGTCAATAAAGTAATGAAAGCGGGCGCCGAATGTCATGGTAAGACCAATTCGCGCAATTCATCAATAATCCCGATGCCTATGGTTATGGGAAACCCGTCCTCGGTATGTTCAAGACGCATGGTGACACCATCGACACACCCGTTAGCAACTAAGTGTTCGACAGTTGCCTGAGGATTGATAAACCTAAACATGTCTTCTTCGAGCTGTTTGCTCAGGATGGCCAAGACACCGTAAACCCCCCAGTTTGACACAGTGGAAATCACCAGTTCATCGCAGCAGGTAACCGAAGGGATAATGTCCAATTCTCCCAGGGCGTCGTACAGGTTGCCCATTCCGATCTCGTTCCCTCCATCGCCAAAGGCAATGGTGGGACAAAAACCCGATTCAAAAAACAGATCATATTTTGCTGCAAAATGGGTGATATCCTCTTTTCGCATATTGTAATACCGCCCATCAGCGCTCACCCCCGGGCGCTCAACAGAGATCATGAGTGAAGGTTTCAATTCTGTAAGAACTTGTCGAACGACCGGCCGGGTCTCATTCCAACCGGTAATGGGTAATTCGTGGGTGGCAAAGTCCCTTGCAAGTATTTTTGAAATGGGAGGCGCACAGACGAATATCGGTTTATGACCCAGGTGACCCAGGACATGATACAGGGCAATGGCGCCGATGGGCCCGTCACTTTCAAAACTCCCGGAAACCGGGAAACCTGTTCCTATCAGGGCCACTCCCCTGTTGTCCAGGATCAGCCGTGCCGCTCTCTCACAATAGCCGGGTTCCATATGCTGTCTGAGCCGGTTCATACCTCTGGTGCCGTGTTGCAAGATGATCTTTTCAATTTGATTGGAGATCGAATTCATGGGTCAGTTTCCAAATGATGCGCTCTTGCCAGGCCCTTAAACCCTTGCCTATTTTCAACGGTACTGGCAAGATTGAAGTACCCATGCCGCTGCGGGAAAAAAGAGACCCGGTTTTATCAAAAAAGATGGATACATACGGGAGGATACTCAAGCCCAAAAGGGAAAGTCAAAGAATTTTGTAAGTTCTCAATAATCTCTGGCACCGTGGGGTTCGGGTGTTTCTTGAAGGCGCTCTCTAAACCAGTCGTCATAGCGTGGCTGATATTTGGGGTTTTGACGAAAGCACGGAGAAGTCAATAAGGGTTCATTAGGAGGAAACCCCAAATATCAGCCACTGCGAAAGCGAGAAGTAAATCCCATTTGAGAGAGCGCCTTCAAGAAACACCCGAACCCCACTCCAGATATCCTATTATTTTTCCCGAACTTATTGAGAAGTTACGGAACTACTCACGTAGTCAGGCTGAAGGGGTCAGAAAAGCACGATTTCCGTACTTTGGCGGAAATATCTGATTCTTGCATCAAACATGGCTTTATAATGCGCTTTTTCCTAATCCTGCGTTCCGCGGGACCTTCAGCCTATCCACCTGAGTAGTTACGAAGTTACATGATTTTTTCTAAAAGCCCATATTACCGGAGCATTACATGATTGGGGAATCACTTGGAGATCTTATTCGGGAAAGCGTCTCGATCCGTGGAGAAAAAAAGGCGATAAGCTTTCTGCGCAACGGCGTCACTGAGACGATGATAACATATAAGGATCTGAACAGAGACGCAAACCGGGTGGCAAATACCCTTTTGGGTTTTGGGGTTCAAAAGGGGGACAGGGTCATCCTGTGTTTTGAGAAATGTCTTTTCTTTGTGGTTGCCCATCTTGCGGTCCAAAAGATCGGTGCGATTTCAGTCCCACTAAATCAAGGTTTTAGAAAATCGGAGCTGTCGTATCTTCTAAATGATGCGGCTCCTAAACTGGCAATTACAGGTCCGTCACAGGAGGTAATTATAAAAGAAATTGCCCCCCGGTTGGCTACCATAGTGATCCCTACCGATAAGCCCTATCAGGACTTGGGGTTTTTCTTGTCTGCCTCGGATGAAATAGCCCCGGTGGAACTCACCGGGGAAGATCCCGGACTCCTTATCTACACTTCAGGGACAACCGGTGAACCAAAAGGCGCTCTTCTCACACATGGAAATCTTGTCCATGATCTCAGAAATATCATAACCATCTGGAAGATAAGCGAATCAGATGTGGTCTGCCATGCGCTGCCGCTTTTTCATGTTTCTGGGCTCTGTTTTGCCCTGCACACTGCCCTGGCAGCCGGATCGCATGTGGTCATGCTGGACGCCTTTTTTCCGGAGAGGGTCATAGAGGTTTTATCGGAAAAAAAAGGGGAGTATGGTGCCACATTGTTTATGGCGGTTCCCTCAATGTATAGCAAACTGATGGATTGTCTGGGTGAGCGCAGACCGGACTTTGGGCACATCCGGTTATGGACATCCGGATCAGCACCTCTTTTGGTCAAGAATTTTGACAAAATAAGAGAGGTGTTTGGGAAAGAGCCGGTTGAACGGGAGGGGATGTCTGAGACCGGGATGAATTTTTCGAACCCCTTAAAAGGAGCAAGAAAACCGGGTTCCATCGGGTTGCCCCTGCCCGGTCTGGCGGTCAGGATTGTGGACCTTGAGACCTTTGAGGACGTTCTCCCAGGTCAAGAGGGGGAGATCTGGCTCAGGGGGCCCGGCATTTCGCCGGGTTACTGGAGAAAACCTGAAGAAACCGCCAAGGCATTTAAGGATGGCTGGTTTAGGACCGGTGATCTGGGGAGGGTAGATGGTGAGGGATACTACTACCTGACCGATCGTATAAAACACATTATCATCTCGGGAGGGGAAAATATCTCGCCAAAAGAAGTGGAAACGATCATTGACAGAATTGAGGGAGTGGTTGAGTCCTGCGTTGTCGGGGTGCCGGACCCCACATGGGGGGAGAAGGTCGTGGCAGCTGTTGTCAAAGCACCTGCTTCGTTTGTCAGGGCCGACGACATCCAGGCGTACACCCGGGAGTTTCTCCAGAACTGGAAGTGCCCAAAGGAGATTGTTTTTGTGGAAGAACTCCCAAAAAACAGGATGGGAAAGGTTTTGAAAGAGGCAGTGAAGAAACTATTCTCTGTTTAAGTTTAAGGGCCGTGTTTGATCCCTGTGTTCAATCTTGTGCTCACCCTTCTTCGCTCAGCAGGGTCTTTGCTCTTTCCCCTGCCTGGTCATAAATGGTGAGGCCCTGATTTAGGAAATCGTCGGGCTGATCCTTATTGCTTTCAACAAATACCGCCTTTAGAATATTCACCCTCTGCTCAATGGCAACGATCGCTGAATCGTCTGACGGATCTTCATCTGCCGGCACACCCGGGACCCCCATGAGCATGTACCAGACCAGATCATCCCGGCTGGGCAGGAACCCGCTCTTGGTAAGGTCAACTGTCGCCCTGAAATCGTGATATGCCTTAAGAAAGTCTTTTGTATCGTTCATGATTAAATGTTTACCTGTTTGGCCTTTTGAAGATAATGGGTCGTCACGCCTACTCATCTTCATCCTCTTCCGGGACAAACTTTTCGATAAAGCTCGTGTTGAAATCCCCTTTTCTAAAAAAAGGGTCATCCATAATCTCAAGATAGAGGGGGATGGTGGTCTTTATGGGGCCGATCTTGAATTCTTTGAGGGCCCGACGCATGATATTGATAGCCCCATCCCGGGTGAGATCGTAGGAGATGAGCTTGGCGATCAGGGAATCGTAAAATATGGGCAACTCGTAGCCCTGATAGAGATGGGTGTCCAGCCTTACCCCAAAGCCGGCCGGCGGATAATACTCCTCGATGACCCCCGGACTTGGTAAAAAACCTCTTGCGGGGTCCTCGGCGTTTATCCGGCATTCAATGGCCCACCCCCTCGACCTGACATCATCGGATGTATATCCCAGTTTCTCGCCGGATGAAAGCCTGATCTGTTCTTTGACCAGGTCCAGCCCTGTTACGAGTTCCGTTACCGGGTGCTCAACCTGAATCCTGGCGTTTATCTCCATAAAATAGAAATTGTCATCTTTGTCCACAAGAAATTCCACCGTGCCGGCGTTGACATATTGAACGGCCCTTGCGGCGGCAACAGCGGCATTTGCCATTCTCGTCCTGAGTTGATTGGTGAGTCTGGGGGATGGTGATTCCTCAAGGAGCTTTTGGTAACGTCTCTGAATGGTACATTCGCGCTCCCCCAGATGTATGATGTTTCCATGTCTGTCTGCCAGGATCTGGAATTCTATGTGACGGGGTTCCGGAATATATTTTTCCACATATACTTCGTCATTTCCAAAGGCCGCACGGGCCTCTGCCTTTGCCACTGAAAACTCCTCCTGAAGCATGGCTTTGTTTTGGCAGATCCTCATACCTCGTCCCCCGCCCCCGCCTGAGGCCTTGATCATAAGGGGGTAACCCAAACTGGCGACAAGATTTGTGGCCTCTTCCACGGTTTCGACCCCCCTTGGGCTGCTCGGGATGATCGGCACACCGCCATCTTTCATGACCTCCTTGGCCATGATCTTATCTCCCGCAAGTTTCAGATTCTGGGGTGTCGGGCCAATAAAGATAATACCTGAGTCCTCGCATGCCCGGGCGAACGCCTCGCTTTCCGCCAGATACCCGTAGCCGGGATGTATTGCCTCGGCCCCTGTCTTTTTGGCGGCATCTATTATCGTCTGGATGTTCAGGTAGCTTTTAGAACTGATGGGGGGGCCTATGCATATGGTCTCGTCAGCCAGCCGGAGGTGCAAGGAGGCAGCATCCGCTTCCGAAAAGACCGCAACGCTTTTTATTTCCAGTTCATTGCACGCCCGAATCACCCTGAGTGCAATCTCACCCCTGTTTGCGACCAGAATCTTTGAAAACATTGTGTTGTCTCCGTTTTGAGCTTGAGCCCGCTCATTTCATCAATTGTATTGGCCGACAATACGTGTATTATGGCCATCCGTCAAGATTGCCTTTTGTCCCCATCTCTTGTCCCCGTCTCTTGTCTTTGCCCCTAACCCTGAACGTTGAACCCCTGGCCCAGACCTGGCTTCCTGTCCCAATTGTGTAGAAACTTATAGCGTAGCATTCAGCGCGATCGTGCCGGGAATGCACATTAAGTCGCGCCAGGGCAGGCCTGAACCTGTGAACGCTTACGGCCTTTGTTACCGTAGCGGTTTTGGGGTTTCGATTTGACATTAAAAAAAAGCGCCATTATTCTGGCACCCGTGCCTGTAAGTGCAGGAATGTTGATTTATGGAACGTATGCCTTGAAGGCGCCCGATTATAAACACCAACTAGTGAACATTGACCACTGACCCTGGGAGAAGAATGATATGGGCAAATGGATGGATGGCTATCTGGACAAGCTCGTTAAAGTCCGTGAGGAAAACCTTGAGGCGGGCGGAAAAGAACGTGTTGAACTCCAGCACAGCCTTGGCAAATTAACGGCCAGGGAAAGGATTGACCTGCTTGCTGATACGGGCACCTTTGAAGAAATAGGCTCCCTGGTGAGGGAGTTTCGCCTCCCCCAGGAAGGAGAGGGAAGGCCAAGCCCGGCCGAAGGCGTCGTCATGGGGTTTGCAAAAATACATGGAAGACCGGTGATGGTCTACTCCCTGGATTTTACGGTCATGTCCGGCGCCATCGGGGACCAGGGGGTCTGGAAAATCGCTGAACTGGTCCAGATGGCCGGACAGGAGCAGGTGCCTATTATTGGCATGTTCGATTCAGCCGGTTCAAGAATCGGCTTTAAAAACGGTTTTGTCGGGCTTCACGGCATGGGTCGGCTTGTAAGGAACTACTGTCTCTACTCCGGTGTTATTCCCCGGATAGCATTGCTTCTGGGGCCTTGCACCGGGCCCCTGGCCCAGGTGCCGGTCCTCTCGGACTTTCTTATCATGAATCGCAACACCGGGTTTTTGTGGCTGGGAGGGGATATAACGTCGGATGACGCGGGGTCGGCGGAGTTCCACATGGAAAAAAGCGGCCAATGCGATCTCATTGCCGAAAGCGACGAGGAGGCCATCGAACTGACAAAGCGGGTATTTGAATATATGCCCCAGAACTGTTGGGGGAAGCCCACGGCAATCGAATCAAACGATGATCCGGATAGAAAGGAAGAAGCCCTTCTCAATGTCATGCCCGACGATCCAAAATTTACCTACGACGTCCATGAGATCATCGAACTCATAGTGGATAACGGCGAGTTCTTCGAATTGAAGGAGGATTTTGCCCGCAACATGGTCGTTGGTTTTGCCCGGTTTGACGGCATGGTTGCCGGCATTGCAGCGAGCAACTCGGAGGAACTCAGCGGCATCATGGAGCCGGATTCTTCGGATAAATATGACCGGTTTCTGATGTTTCTCGATGCCTTTAATATCCCTTTGGTGACAATGTCCGACACCACGGCGTTTGCCCCCGGTGACAGATGGGAACGGATGGGGGTCATCAGACATGGGGCAAAGAACCTGCACGGATACTCCCATCTTACCAACCCAAAGGTGACCATCGTTTTGAGGCGCTCCTACGGCGGATCAAATATCGTCATGGGCAGCAGCAAGATGGGGCCTGATTTTATCTATGCCTGGCCGACCGCGGAGTTTGCACCCACTGGACCGGAGATGATCGTCCACGCAGTGTTCCACAAGGAGCTGGCCAAGGCAAAAGAAGACGGCAACTATGACGAGGTCTATAACTTTTTTCTGGATATTTTAAAAGAGCAGTTCAGCGTCATGACTTTTGGCAAGATATTTACCACCTGGTACACGGTCCATGAAGTGATTGATCCCAGGGAGACCCGCTCCCGGATCGTAAAGGCCCTCCGCGTCACAATGAATAAACACGAAGAGGTGCCGGAAAAGAGACGTTATATAAAACCCGCTTAGATCTTAGATTTTAGATCCTAGGTTTTAGATCATTCATAAGGAAAGGGGAATCGGGATATGGGCAAGAGAATGGAAGCGGCCATAAAGCGGTATCATGAAATTCAGGAAAAAAACCTCCAGGGCGGAGGTGTCAAGCATATCGAAAGACAACACGCTCGCGCGAAACTGACTGCCCGGGAGAGGATAGAGGTTTTGATCGATCCCGGGTCATTTGGTGAGTTGGGGTCCTGTGTGGATACCACGAGCGTCCGTATTGACGGTCGAATACCAGAGGCCCCCTGTGACGGGGCCGTGGTCGGGACAGCCAGGATCCATGGCCGCCTGACCATGGTCCATGCGAGCGACTTCACGGTCCTGGGCGGGTCGGTGGGCGCCCAGCACATGCTAAAGTTCTCAAGACCCATCGAGATGGCCGCTGCGTGGGGGATCCCCTATGTCATCCTCCTGGACTCTTCGGGCGGCAGGCTTGGGTACCGGGACGTCCCAATGGCCGGTCTGGACTGGCAGTTTAGGCTCCAGGGGCTGTATTCGGGCGTCATTCCTCAGATTACGGTCCTCATGGGCCCCTGTATAGCGGGCGGGGCATATATTCCGACTCTGTGTGACTTCCTGCTTATGAGCCGGGTCTCGGCCAACATGTGGCTTGGCGGTCCGCGACAGACACAAGCCGCCACCTCGGAGAAGATGGCGAGCAACGTGGGCGGCGCAGACTACCATATGCAGTTTACCGGCACCTGTGATGCGGTGGGTGAGGGCGATGAAGAGACCATCGGAAAATGCCGGGAGTTGCTCCGTTATCTGCCCCAGAGCTTTAGGGAAAAGCCTTTTGAATGGGAACGGACCGATGATCCGGACCGGGAAACTGATTGTCTGATTGACATTGTTCCCGACGAGTTTGATCAGGTTTATGACATGCACGATGTAATCAAAGAACTGGTCGACAACGGTGATTATTTTGAAATCAAGGATGAGTACGCCAAAAACCTGATCACCTGTTTTTGCCGGTTTAACGGGCAGGTGGTGGGGCTTGTAGCCAACAACCCCCGTTATCCGGGCAGTATCCTGGAACGGAACTCCTGCGACAAGTACTACCGGTTCTTGCAGGCCCTTGACGCATATAATATCCCGCTGATCAACCTGGTGGACACCCCCCCTGTGGTGCCGGGGGAGGCGGAGGAAGCGAGGGGGCTGATCAGGCATGTGGGCAAGATCGCCGATGTATATGCCACCGCCACCGTCCCAAAAATAAGCATTGTTCTGCGTGAGGCATATGGTGATGCAGGGGGGATGATCACAGGGGCCCTAAAAAGCATGGGGGCAGACCTGACCTATGCCTGGCCCATTGCCCGGTTTGCCGTAGAGGCGTCTCAACTGGACTACGGCCAGGTTTACGGGAAAGGTATCGAGGAAGACGCCTATGAAGGATATCTGAACAGGTCAAGGGAGAAGGTGGATGTTTTTGAAGCCGCCAGAAGCTGGACCGCGCAGGTGGTGGATGAAATCATAGAACCAAAAAACACAAGAAAAAAAATCATCGAGGCCCTCGAGATTACAAAAAACAAAAAAGAAAAGCTGCCGCGGCGGGCAAAAAACCACGGGACACCGCCTATATAGAGAATAAAGCACCTAAATAGTGCTTGACCGAAAACTCTGTTTTTTGGTCAAGAAATTCGAAATCCGAAGCACGAAATCCGAAACAATGACCAAAACACCAATGTCCCAATGGTAAAAAGACCGTATTTTCAGTGTCTTGGTTTGGGTCATTTTGTCATTTGATTTTCAAATTTGTTTTGGATTTCGGATTTCGATTTTCGGATTTTGCCTGAACGGGGTTTTTGTTCAGGCACTAAATAGTCTCTTGACAAAGGAGAACCGTTTCTCTAAGGTCTTGATTGATTTCTTAACCAACCTGCCATAATACTTCAAGGAGTAGACGCATTGAGCTTATCACACACGCGATCTCATGCACATTTCACTCCGTTATGCTTTCTTTTTATTCTCCCCAATAATTCTTGCCAGAATATACCACGATCCGGATCAACATCCTCAGGATCGTCATCACCTGTTTGGGGCCAAAAGGAGGCCCTTTCCATAAATACGGTTTTATCAACCAATAAAATTTTTAAAAGGAGGTGAAAAAAAGAACAAAAAACATTTATCCATCTTTTTCCGAGGATAAGGTTCGCAATGGCGGGCCTTTCCTTAATAAAGGAGGAACAGTCATGAAACAGAGAGCATTCTTGGTTTTTGCGTCTATCCTGGCAATGGTTTTCTTTCTTGTGGGTCCTGTTTCAGCAAAAGAGATAAAGACCCTTTCTCAATTTCCCATGAGTGGACCCGTGGGATCCTTGCCCGAATTTGGATGGGGATTCATCGATGGGATGAACTGGGTCAATAACGAAGGGGGCGGAGTCAACGGTAAGAAGATAAAGTGGTTTCTGGAAGATTTTGCCTATAAGCCCACTGTTGAGGTGGCCAATTTCAGCAGGTACACCGCAGAACACCCGCCGGACGAACTCCTTATGGCCACCGGATATATTACCGGCGGCCTCAAGCCCTTGATTGAGAAGGTCAACAAGGAGCAAAAGATCCCATGGCTCGACGGTTCTTATTCCACAGAGATCTTTGGCGCCGAGGGAGGTCCTTCAAAATACCCTTATTATTACTCTTTGGGCGCCACCTATGGCGACCAGATAAAGGTCCTCATGAAGTGGATAAAGGAGAACCACAAGGGCAAAGGCACTCCAAGGGTCGCCTTTGTTTATAGTCCCACTGCATGGGGCAGGGATGGCACCCCCGAAGGTATCGCCTATGCAAAAAAGCTTGGTTTTGATGTGGTCGCCGAGATCGAATATCCTTACACCGCCACCAGTGCCACCAACGAAATAATGCAACTCCGGAAGGCCAAGGCCCAATACGTGGTCTACCATGGTTATTCAGGGGCTGGACCCTACACGGCCATCTTTTTTAAGACCGCCAAAAAGATCATACCAAAGGCCCAGCTCATGGGGACCCATTACACCACCTCAAGGTTTCCGATCCTGGTGGCCCAGGAGGCCTTTGATGGCTATGTCGGGGTAGCTACCCGGCCTTTCTCCGATCCCGTACCCAGGGCAAAGTACCCCAAGGACAACGCCATGGTGAAACTTGCCCATGAATTTGCCCAGAAGAACCGTCCCGAAGAATATAAAAAGGGGCTCAAGGGGGGAATCAAAGATATGTTCCTCTATATGGAGGGGTTGACCTATGCCTTCATGCTCCAGAAGGTTCTGACCGATGCCGACAATGCGGGCGATCTAAGTCGGGAAGGGGTCAAAAAGGCCCTTGATAATATG
>JAUVRS010000177.1 GCA_030597505.1 Desulfobacteraceae bacterium | reverse complement strand
CTATCCAGAGATGTCCGCATAAATTCGGGTTCCCCGAAAGATTGAGCAGATACATCAAATCCCTGATCAAATGGATCTGGTCTCCCTATTGCTCCAAAAGATCTTTGGAAGACTCCTACAGATTGCGGCCTCTGGGTCGTAGACTCTACAGCTCGAAGAGAAAATGGCCATTTATGGATGGGCACCAGGTAACCATATGTCGTACAAGACTTCAATATATATAATCCGATTGGCCTTTTGAAGAACGGTTGGTTCAAAATCAGGTCCCCCGGCGGAAGGTCAGTCAGCAGAGCCGCGATACATTATTTTTCTGCCGGGGAAGAAGGCAACAAGAGGGATTGTAAGTAACGGCACCACTGCCACAACGCTGAGAACAGGTCGGATTGAAAAAATGTCAGCCAGTTTTCCCGCAAGCGGTGTCATCATCCCTCCGGTCCCAAAAGCCAGCCCCATCATAAGACTCGATACCATGGATTTCCCCCCGGGGGCCAACTCTTGTGCCATGGCCACCCCCAGAGGTAAGGTGGCCAAAAGCATAAACCCTGCAAAGGAAGAGGTGACATCCGCCCAATCCCCTGGAAGACCGAGCAGGAGGTAAAGGCTCAAGGTTGAAAGGGACAGGGAAACAAGAAAAACCGGTTTGTAACCAATCCTGTCAGACAGATGCCCGGCAAGAAGGCCGCTGATTGCCCCACCTACGGTAAACAGGGATACTATGGTCCCGATAGAGACCAGGGAATAATTTTCCTGTGAGTAGAGTACCGGGATAAAAGTCAAAAAAGACTGCCCCACAAACGCCCGAAATACCATTACCAACCAGATTAGCACAATCGATTTCCAGACTCCCCCCAGCACCTCTTTTATAGATCCAAAAAACCCGAGGTTGTTGAAGCCCTCTATGTTGGGTTTTGGCACGGTTATAAGAAGAAAGAGGACGGCTGTAAGCCCTATGATCATTGTGAATGGCATAGCAGCCAGACCATATAACTGGGTGTAATAGGTTATAAAAAGCGGTCCGGTTCCAAAGGCCAGGGTTCCCCCCAGGATAAAAAAAGACATGGACAGTCCAAGATGTCGTCCCGAATAGGAAGCAACCATACCGGCACATGGCGGGTGAAACATGGATGTCCCGATTGATCCCAATGATATAAAAAGGAGCAGAATATAAAAACTGGGTGCAATCCCCAAAAGGGGAATAAACACGAGAACCAACAAGGGCCCGCCAAGAATAAACATACGTCCCTGGTGACGATCCGCAGCATAGCCCACCGAAGGCTGGACAACAAATGCCAGAATTCGGCTAATTCCCGTGATAAGGCCGATTTGTGTCAGGGTGAGGGAAAATTTGTCCATAAACAGGGGGAGGAGCGGGTTAACAAACGAGGCATAGAAGTCGCCGATAAAATGAACAAGAGCCAATAAAAAAATAACTTTTAGATTGGCACTTGTCCTTCTATTGTTTTGACGCGTCTTAAAACTCATCCGGTCACCACAGTCTCCGGGAAAAAGACCTGTCCCCGGGCCCTATTTCTTGAATGATCTTTGCCCTTGCAGGCCTCCTCTGGACATGCCCGCATGGATGGAAGCTAAAGAGTTAAATGTATTAAAAGGGAGAAGTCAAGGCCATATCTTGTGGGCAAAAAGAAGCCTCAAAAAAGGCAGGTAGTGTCCAGCCACTTCTTTCAGATGTTTACTAAACCACACTGACGCATCAATTCTCCTTGACAATCCCAGATGGAACATCGACATTGTCCTGGCCCGTGATTATGCCTTGATAACTATCCCAACCGTTACCCGGAATTTGATTATGCTCCCCCAATGCAATTCTCAACCAAACATTCCGGACAATATTTTTGCGGGTCTCAAAGCTTAATTGGATCAAACAAAAATCATAACACCAAATATAGATCAAAGATACACATGAAGGACCACAAAAACCGATTCAATAACCCTCCTTGTGCCGCGGACGAGTTCGATACGGATAAAAGCCGGGTTACCTATCTTTCTGATCTTTCTCCTTCCTTGATTCTCTTTTTGTTATCCGCATCAGTAGGGGTTGCCATGACAGGGCTAGGTATCATCTGGCCCTTGGTACCCGTATATGCGGTGCAACTGGGAGCAAGCGGGTTTCAAGTGGGGCTGATTATAGCCGCCTTCAGTATAACGCGAACGCTATTCAACCCTTTCTCAGGACGGTTTTCAGACCGTTGGGGCCGAAAACCTTTTATTGTTTCGGGGCTTTTTCTCTATGCAGTGGTATCGGTTCTTTATGTTCTCTCAACACAGGTTGAGATGCTTATTTTTGTCCGTCTCCTCCACGGGTTCACCTCTGTGCTGGTTGTCCCCGTTGCCATGGCATTGGCAGCGGATATAGCCCCACAACGACAACTGGGTCTCTACATGGGCACGCTGAATATGGCTGTAATGTTGGGTTTGGGCGTAGGCCCTGTGCTTGGAGGAGTCATCCTGGACTACTTTGGTATGTATGTGGCCTTTTATACCATGGGCGGACTGGCTTTGTTTACCTTAATGGGCGTTATCGCCTTTATCCCCCGAAACACCCAAGGTCATTCGTCACACCCGCAGCAAGAACTGGCCCCCATCAAAAGTCTTTTAAAACACCGGGCTGTTCAGGGGCTTTTTCTATTACGGTTTTTCGTCGCCGCCGGCCAGGGGTGTGTATATGCGTTTTTACCGATCCTTGCCCTGCAAATTCAACTTTCCAGTTCTCAGGTGGGAATTGTTTTAGGCGCTAATATTTTTCTGATTGCATTTTTACAGCGAACTTGTGGGCGACTTGCGGATAGAATTAACCCCAAATACATGATAATTGTGGGTACTTTTGTTTCAGGATTGGTGGTTTTTGGAATGTCATTTGCCGATAGTTTCTCAATGATTTTATTTCTTAATATTATTATGGGGCTGGGCAATGGCATTGCAATGCCGGCTGGATTTGTTATTACGGGTCAGATAGGAAGAACCAAAGGGATGGGCTCTTTATTGGGTTTAACTGAAACAGGGTGGAGCCTTGGAATGACCATTTCACCCATTATTTCGGGTATAGTTATGGATAGTCTTGGTGTACCCACTATCTTTCTTACTGGTGGTGCACTGACGATTACAGGGACAATACTTATATATTTCTTTTTGTTCGATTATGTTCCTCCAAAATTGAGTTCACCGGCGCCGTCTTAAAAGTTTAAAACTATTAAATTGACACCGTTCCTTTGTTTTCATATACGTTTGAACCACCACAAATGACTGAAAGGAGAAAATCTTTATGTATCTAATGGGAATTGATGTGGGTACATCAGGTGTTAAGGTAATTATCTTATCCGAAGAGGGGAAACTCCTCTCAGACGAGACCAGTTCCTACCCTATAAGCTCGCCTTCTCCCAGCTGGTTCGAACAGAATCCAAAAGATTGGTGGACTGCTACCGTAACCTGTATCCGGGGAATGTTCCGTTCGAATAGGATAAAACCTTCGGAAATAAAAGGGATCGGGTTGTCAGGAATGTATCATGGGCTTGTTCTTCTTGACAGGGGCTACAACGTAATCCGGCCCTGTATTTTGTGGAATGATCAACGAACTGCTGACCAGTCAGAATATATTTTACATAAGGTTGGAGGCGAGCGGCTTTTAAAAATTGCTGCCACGTCATGTGCGCCCTATTTTACGGCATGCAAACTGATGTGGGTCAGAGATAATGAACCGGAGAATTATGAAAAGATTTATAAACTCATGCTCCCAAAAGACTATATTCGCTTTAAGTTAACAGGTGAGTTTGTCACGGATATGACAGATGCCTCCGGTACCCTGTTCTTAAATATCCATAAAAGGCAATGGTCTCCTGAAATAGTCGAGATGCTGGAAGTTGATAAAGATATCTTGCCTAATCTGGTTGAGTCACCCGAAATCTCCGGCAAAGTATCAAAAAAAGCCGCTGAAGAAACAGGATTGCCTTCGGGTATCCCGGTTGCAGGCGGGGCCGGAGATCAGGCAGCAGCTGCCATAGGTAACGGCATTGTAGATGAAGGTATAGCGACTTATTCAATTGGAACATCAGGGGTCATCTATGCCGCCACAAACGAGATCAAATACGATCCGGCAGGCAGAGTGAACTCGTTTTGCCATGCCGCCCCCGGAAAATGGAGCGTTTTGGCTGTCATCAACTCTGCAGCCGGTTCATATCAATGGTATCTGGACAATTTTTCTGATTGGGCCAAAGCCGAGGCAAGCAAAACCGGCGAAAGTGTTTACACTGTTTTGGAGAAGCATGCATCCCGTATCCCGGAAGGAAGCGAGAAGCTAATATTTCTACCCTATTTAGCAGGAGAAAGACACCCTCATACGAATACGAATGCAAGAGGTGTGTTTTTTGGCCTCCACGCCGGTCATACCAATGATCATATTGTGCGATCAATATTGGAAGGCGTTTCATACTGCTTCCGTGACTGTTTGGATGTCATGCGAGAGCTGAACATATCCATCGGAGAAATACGCGCAACCGGTGGGGGCTCAAAGTCCAAACTGTGGCTGGATATACTGGCTAATGTTAGCGGGGAACCCATTGTAACCATGGCGTCTGATGAGGGCGGAGCTGCCTTTGGCGCCGCGATTCTGGGTGGTGTTGGCGCCGGTGTCTTTAAAGATCTGCAGGAGGCCTGTGCAAACCTTATCCATACGGGCGATAAAGTGGTACCCGAAAAGGATCGCGTAGAAAAATACAATAGATATTTTAAGTTTTTGCAATCGCTTTATCCATTACTTAAGCCGAGTTATGAAGAACTGGCCCGGTTATAGTAAAGATCCGAGCCCAGAGGACCCGGCTTTCCATATCGAAATAAATAAGTGGCTTTTCCATTGCTGGAAGACTTGCTGTCCTATATGCGCCGGTTGGGGATTGACGTTCCCCGATCGAAAAGGCAGCATAAGAGAACCGGCGAAGAGTGTACAAAGAGCGATATCAGGGGGCAACCCAATCCCCATGATTTATTTCAGATTGAGGTGACAGATGAGCAGAAAAATCAATGTAAAACCACCGGCTGTATGCAAACGTTTCGAAGTGAACGAAAAAGATATGTTAAAAATCGACGGTACGACCCTGGTCCGAATGACCTTTTTTCTCCACCTGGTACGCAAATTTGAGACCGTACTCCTGGATTTAGTGAGGGAAGACCTGGTCTATGGACCCGTCCATTCCAGCATTGGTCAGGAGGCCGTTGCCGCCGCCGTGGGGACAGCCCTCAAAAAGACCGATCTGGTTGGATCTTCCCATCGGGCCCACGGCCATTTTCTGGCCAAAATCTTGATGTATTATTCATCCGCCGAATTTAACCCCCTCAAAGATGAAATGACATCTCCCATGCAGGAGGCCGTAAACAAGACCCTTGCAGAAATAATGGGGCTGGCCGCTGGTTGGTGCAATGGGAGGGGGGGGTCAATGCACCTCTACCACGCGGAGTCGGGGAACCTTGGCTGTAACGGAATTGTTGGCGGGGGTATACCTCTGGCAGCAGGAACGGCTTGGGCCGAAAAGTTGTGCCAACGTGACACCGTTGTTTTCTCGATCTTTGGTGACGGCGCAATCAATCAGGGCTGTTTTCATGAGGCAGCCAACCTGGCTGCATTGTGGAACGTTCCGGTGATTTTTTTTGTTGAAAACAACCAGTATGCCGTTGGCACCTCCAGCAAAGATGGGTCGTATGTTGCCGATAGCGGCCGGAGGAGCCTCAGCGACGGCATTGACAGCCTGATTATCGATGGAATGGAGCCGGTTGCGGTATACCTGGCCATGACGGAAGCTATTGAAAAAACACGCAAAAAATCTTTTCCTTTTCTGATAGAGGCCAAAACATACCGCTTTTACCACCACAGCGGTGCCCTGGCCGGGAGTTCGTACAAATACAGGAGCAGGGAAGAGGAAGATAAATGGGCTGGCAGGGAT
>JAUVRS010000008.1 GCA_030597505.1 Desulfobacteraceae bacterium | reverse complement strand
TTAAAATTCCAGGCCCAGCACGGATCTGAAAAGATCCGGGAGATCATGACAGACGTGAAGGGAGGGTTTGCCGGTATAACATCCCGGGTCGATTGTTATAAACCCTTTGTCGCGGCTGTGTACGGCTTGGCCCTTGGAGGGGGTTTCGAGATTGCCCTTGCCTGTGATATCATTATCGCATCTGACAATGCCAGTTTCGGCCTGCCCGAACCTCGTGTCGGGTTGATCCCCGGTGCAGGCGGGGTACACCGTCTCCCGAGAGAGATCCCCTATCACCTGGCCATGAATATGATCATGACATCGAAACGCATATCTTCCCAGGAAGCCATGCAATACGGACTTGTCGCTGAAATCGTTCCTCTTGCTGATCTGCTTCCGGCAGCCGAGAAACACGCGGCGGAAATCCTCCGGGCCTCACCCCTGTGCATTCGGGCATGCAAGGAAGCGACGCTCAAAGGACTGACCGTGACGTTAGAGGAGGCGATGTCCACGACCTATCCCGGGCAGACTGCCATGTATGAATCTGAGGATTTCATTGAAGGACCAAAGGCCTTTGCTGAAAAACGCCCTCCTCAGTGGAAGGGTCGCTAAATAGAACGGGGGCTTTTGCCCCCTTTTTCTTGATTCCCTCCAGATCGTCCCCTGCCACAGTTCTGAATCTGGAAAACATCACAACGATTTGATAAGACTCATTATTTCAGATCTTAGTTGTCTGCCCTCACCACGCCCATCCTTGAACCCTTAAGACTTGGAGTGGAATAGTTGGAAAAAAGGGTCAAAAAAAAGATCCTTCATTTTCGGACACGGTCACACAATTCCCCTTGTTGGCGATTGTGCAGGTGCAGATGCGTCAATGGGTGCAGGGAATTTTTTGCCCAGATCATGACCCAATCTTTTGATGTCTCCTGCCTATTTTTGTTGACTTCTTTCAATATTTTTTTGTATATATAATATTTAATACATACAATATAAACATCGTTTACAATAGTTATGATCAATTTTTAAAGCCTCGAGTGGGTCCTCTTTTTTGGATGTGGCCAAATATGGAGCCCTTGCAAACGCTGTGCCCACACATATTACCTTTATGTCGGCAATGATACCGACCCCAAGATGGATACTCTCATGTGAAGTGACATTCCTTAAAGAAATACTCAAGAAAATGACGAGGGGGTCGGAAGTTATCTCCAGAGGGTCTTATTGGAGTCGAATTGATATCGAGGGGTCGAGCATAATAATGTACTGAGTTATGCGGCTGGAAAACGATGATATTTTGAAGGGCCTTCAGCTCCCAGTCGGCGCCCACCAAAAAAACTCAAACCAAGCCGTCTGGGCAATGTTATTCAAAATGATAAAATGGGACAATTTGTCCTTGTGATCAGCCAAATGTCAAAAGAGATATTCGAAAATCAGGAAGAACTTAACAAGCAAAGGGAGGAATATCAAAATCTCTTTGAACTTGTGCCCTGTTATATCACCGTTCAGGACAGGGACCTGAAGCTCATAAAATATAATCAAGAATTTGCCAAGCAATTTGACCCAAAACCCGGCGATTACTGCTATCAAGCCTATAAAGGCCGCTCAGAAAGATGTGAGGTATGCCCGGTTTCCAGGACCTTTGAAGATGGAAAATCTCATTACAGCGAAGAGGAAGGTATCAATAAAGACGGCACCAAATCCTACTGGATGGTGAGAACAGCACCCATCAGAGATGCCCAGGGGAACATTACGACAGCGATGGAGATGTGTCTGGATTTAACCCAGATGAAGTTCCTGGAGGGTGAAGCAAGGAAATCAGAGGAAAAATACAGGGTGATCTTCAACACCATACCAAACCCGGTATTTGTCTTGGACAAAAAGTCTCTGGTTATAGTTGATTGTAACGATAATGTGACGGCCGTATATGGATTCAGCAAGGATTCAATGCTAGGGACACCCTTCACAGATCTCTTTGAGAAAGACAAGCGTGAGTTGTATGCGACTGAAATGAGGGGTGCCAGCGTCCTAAACCAAGTAAGACAAATCCGAAAAGACGGAGATACTATTTATGTCGACATACGCATCTCGTCAACAGAATATCTGGGTAAAGAAGTCCGGCTTGTAACGACAAGTGACGTTACCGAAAGGTTAAAGGCCGAACGACAACTCATACATGCGGGCAAAATGGCCACCCTTGGAGCAATGGCAACGGGTGTGGCCCATGAATTAAACCAGCCTCTTTCCGTCATCAAGACTGCAAGTAGCTTTATTACCAAAAAACTCACCAAAAAAGAACCGATCAAGGATGATATACTGAAAACAATGACTGGGGAGATTGACAGTCAGGTGGATCGAGCTGCAAAGATCATAACCCACATGAGGGAATTTGGCCGCAAATCAGATGTCGGGAAAAAAGAAGTCCAGATAAATGATGTGGTAATTTGCTCTCTTGAGATTTTCATCCAACAGTTGGAACTTAGAGAAATAGAGGTAGTAAAAGACCTGCAAAAAGATCTTCCGACGATCATGGCGGATTTTAACAGACTAGAGCAGGTCTTTATCAATCTAATCATCAATGCGAGAGATGCCATTGAGGAAAAATGGAAAGATTCTGATCGCAAAGTTGCTGTTAAAAAGATTTTTTTGAGAACGAGAACCAGGGACTCAAAAGTTTTCTTTGAGGTAGAGGATACAGGAACGGGAATCCCGAAACCAATCCTTGATAAAATATTTGAACCCTTTTTTACAACAAAAAAAGTAGGCATGGGTACCGGACTTGGGCTTTCAATAAGTTACGGGATTATACAAGACTATGATGGCAGTATTCGTGTAGAAACCAAGGAAAATGAAGGGACCACGTTTATCATCCAGTTCCCAATTTCCCATGAAGACTAAAAACCGACAGATTCTCCTTGTTGATGATGAAGAGGGTATCAGAAAAGTACTCGGTATATCCTTGGCAGATAGCGGATATCATGTGGTAACTGCAGCAAACGGCGAAAAGGCCCTGGCGCTTTTTAAAAACATGGATTCACCTATCGTGCTAACCGCTATCAAGCTGCCGGGGATGGCTGGCATTCAACTGCTCAGAAAGATCAAAAAGGATAGTCCGGACACAGAAGTTATAATGATCACAGGTCGCGGAGACATGGAACTTGCAATTCAAAGTCTTAAATTCGGTGCGGTCGATTTTATCACCAAGCCTTTGAACGATGACGTACTGCAAATTGCCTTGAAGAGGGCCAAGGAAAAAATATTTTACAGAGAGACGGTCAGGGATTACACCGAGAATCTTGAGCAACTCGTTTACGAAAAAACCAAAAAACTCCTGCAAACAGAACGCCTGGCTGCGGTGGCTCAAACCGTGTCGGCGATGGCACATGCCATCAAGAACATAACAGGGGGTTTGACCGGGGGCGCCTTTGTTCTGGAGAAAGGTTTGGAACTGGAAAACAAAAAATATCTTGACCAGGGTTGGGATATGCTCAAACGAAATGTAGAAAGAGTAAAACAACTGGCCCTGGATCTCCTTAACTATACCAAGGAAAGGGAACCTGATTACCAGTTGTGCGATCCTAACCAACCCATTCAGGAAGTGTATCAATTAATGCTTCCTTATGCCACCGAATATTCCGTTGCCCTCGAGGTAGACCTTGATACAAAATTGCCGGACGCTTGGTTTGATCCTGAAAGAATTAACCGTTGTCTCTTAAATCTTGTAACCAACGCAATAGATGCTTGCACAGATATCTCTTGCAACCACAGGCAGGGAAAAGTATCTTTGCGGTCTCTCAGAAGAAAAAATTTCGCCGTTGAATACGAGATATGTGACAATGGGTGCGGGATGGACGAAGAGACGAAGGCCAAGATATTTCAACAATTTTTTAGTACAAAAGGAAGCCAGGGAACAGGACTGGGATTGATGATCACCCATAAGATTGTCGATGAACACAGGGGCGTCATTGAGTGTAGTTCGGAGCTGGGGAAAGGAACAACGTTTGTCATCAGGCTTCCGGTCAGAGAATGATGTTTGAAGTAAAAAGGCAGGTTAAGAGGATTTGGGCTCCGAGAGATCCCTTATAATCAAACAAGAGCTTTTCAAGGAGTTGATCATGATAGAGTACAAGAATATTTTGTTTTGTACCGATTTTTCCGAAGACGCAAACATTGCATTTGTTCATGCCATGGATCTTGCCAAGCGATATAAGTCGAGACTTCACATCCTCCATATCCCGGACGCATCTTATTCCTATAGGAAACATGGGGTTAATGAGCACGTTCCAAAAGGTGTCGAGAATGGTGAAGCCTTTCTTGATGAAGACATTGAGAAAGATGCCACGGCTGCTTTAAAAGAGGCATACGAGAAAAAAATAGCTGATTTTGATGACTATATCTTTGTTGTAAGACGCGGTTCACCTGACGTGGAAATCATCCGATATGCAAAAAAAAATGAAATTGATGTGATCGTTATGGGCGCACTGGGGAAATCCGAACTGGACAGGATTGTACATGGTAGTACAATATCAAATGTCTCAAGATATGCTCATTGCCATGTAGTTGCGATCAGAAATCCAGCCAAACAATTTACATTGCCGGGGAAGATAGTCTGATTACCAAACCCTAACGTTGCATAAAATTTGAGTTCAAAACGCTATAGATTGAGCCAGCAAGGGATGTTTTGCCATTTTCAAGGACGAAAGCGTATTAAACATACAGTGAGGTCTTGAAAATGGGCAAACGTTTCTTGATGGCTTGATATAGAGCGAGCGAAGCGGTTTTGGGCCAAATATTTATGCAACGTTAGGGTAAAGCCAGGTCAAAATGGAATGGAAACTGCGTCTTGATACAGGGAGGACCCGGAAAGATGGCAAAAAAAATTTTGGTGGTTGATGACGAATTGGACATGAGGATCTTTATCTCCACACTGTTAGAGACCAACGGCTATAAACCCTTTTCAGCGGTGAACGGTAAGGAAGGTTTGGCTCTAGCTCGAAAGGGCAGACCATCTCTTGTCATAATGGATGTGATGATGCCAAGAGAAAGCGGAATCACCATGTATCGGGGCTTAAAAACTGATCCGGACCTCAGGGACATACCAGTAATCATGGTCTCTGCGCTCTCCAAGAAGACCTTTTTTCATTCCCAAAAAGTTTTGGATGATTACAAAGGGGAAAAGATCCCCGAGCCAGCCGCTTACATAGAAAAACCACCCGAGGCAGAAGAACTCCTAAACGCGGTTAGAATTTGCCTTAAATAACAAAAGGTCAACAACCCTCATTATCCACCCAGAGAACAGCGAACCCGATTAAGCCCAAAAACCATCCTGGATACATAACATAGCGTGCGCATACAACACCCACCCCTCACGGAACCGATAAAAATGATAAATAAAAAGGATTGGAAGGTACTGGTCATCGACGATGAGGAAGGAATACGCCGGGTTTTGTCCATCTTTCTTGAGGATGAAGGCTACCGGGTCCTCACCGCACAAGACGGAAAAACAGGCATTCGGATTTGCCGGAAAGAGTCACCTCAAATTGTTATAACGGATATTCGAATGCCCGGGATTGACGGGATTGAGGTCCTTGAGAAGATCAAAAAAAATGATCCGCAAAAAGAGGTGATTGTGGTCACCGCTTTTGGTGAAATAAAACTCGCCGTTCGTGCCCTTCAGTTGGACGCATCTGATTTTATTACAAAGCCAATTGATAATGACGCCCTTCTGGTCGCGCTTGAGAGAGCAAAAAACCGTTACACCACCCGAAAAAAGGTACAGGATTATACCACCCTCATTGAAGAAAGGTGGATGAATACGGCCGAAGAACTGGCAAGAACATTTGATTTCCAGAATAACCTGATCGAAAGCTCCATTGACGGAATCATGGCCTGGGGAACAGATGGCAGGGTAATAATTTTCAACAAGGCCATACAAGATATGTTGGGCTGTTCCAAAGCTGCCGTGATTGGAAAAATGTCGTTTGACTGTTTCTTTTCAAAAAGGGCCATCGAAAAATTCAAAAAAGAACTGTATTCTGAAACATTTGGGGGGGAGAACAGGCTCTTTCTCTTTGAAACCAACCTCATTTCCAGGGGTCAAAAAAAACTCCCGGTCCAGCTTTCCGCGAGGGTCCTTTTTGAAGAAAACAAAGAGATCGGAGTGGTGGGATTTTTCAGAGATTTGAGGGAAGTCAGAAAACTTGAACAACAGTTTTCCGATCAAACCCAACTCCTCCATCAGGACAAGATGATTTCTCTGGGCAGGCTGGCTGCCAGCGTGGTCCATGAGATCAACAACCCATTGGCAGGCATTCTTAACTATATTCGGCTTATGATAAAGATCATTAAGCGAGACACTCTAAAACCGGAAGAAACCGAAAGATTCCAACGATATCTTGATCTTATCGAGAGTGAAACCACACGTTGTTCCAAAATCGTTTCCAACCTGCTCGCTTTCTCACGAAAGTCTGAAATAAGATTTGCTAAAATTGATATGGCTGATCTCCTCCAAAGATGTATTATGTTAAGCCAGCACAAACTCACACTCCACAACATCCGGATAAAGACCGATGATGCTCATTGCGCTCCACCCATATGGGGTGACTTCAATCAGATCCAGCAATGCATCATAAACCTCATCTTTAATGCCATAGATGCAATGCCCGACGGTGGCACCCTTACTCTTGGCTGTTCTTTTGAAGTAGGAAAGGGGTATGTCCAAATACAGGTCAAAGATACCGGATGCGGGATCGCAAGGGAAGACATTCCTTATATCTTCGACCGTTTTTATACCACCAAGAGCGAGGGAAAAGGCATAGGACTCGGCCTCTCAACGGTTCAGGGCATCATCGATCGACATAAGGGAACCATTGATCTCAAAAGTGAACCCGGTAAAGGAACTGCTGTCACCATAAGGCTTCCCATGGGAGAAATGGGGCAAAGACCATAAATTGAATAAGAAAAGGAAGTTTCTATCACCATTCCTTGTCTAAGTCCACATCATCCCTTTCATACTGGGCATCCCTCAATTCATTGGCCTTCTTGATCTCTTCTTCGTTCCAGGGCTCAACAATCAGGGAATCCGACACAAGCTCCCACAGGTACTTGACCTCTATTCCCAGATCATACTCCTTGTTTAAGGACTTCATGATCTGGTCCCGACAATTGTGACAGGGGGCAACGACCATCTTTGCGCCCGTGTCCTTTATCTGCCTTGCCTTTTCACGGCCGTAAACGATCCGCTCTTGTTCATAGGGCATGGCCCAGGCACCCCCTCCAGCACCGCAGCAGAAGTTGTTCATCTTGGTCGGATACATTTCCACATAGTTCTCACAACACTGTTGGGTGATCCAACGGGGTTCTTCAAAATAGCCGTCACCAAAGGTTTTAAAGCTCTTACGGCCATAATTGCAGGGGTCATGCATGGTCGTCAACTCCTCATGGATCGTCTTGTCTAACTTTATCCTCCCAGTCTCTATATACTCCTTTAATAGATCATGGACCGATATCACTCGGTATTTTTCGAAAACCTCGGGAAACCAATTCTGCAGACCAAGCCTGGTCGCAAAGTATGCATGGCCTCATTCGGGCAATAGCAGCGTCTTACACTCCAACCGCTCCAGGTGTTCCACAATCCGGCCAACAAGGGTCTTCATGGATTCATCATCACCAGAGAAAAGACCCCAGTTGACCCCCTCCCAATTCTCAGACGGAACGGTCCAGTCCTCTTTGGCAGCATAAAATATACGCCACCAAAACTTCATGTCATCGGGTTCCCCAAATGGCTCCTTGGAATTGATGGTCACAAGGATATTGGCACCCTTTTTGTCCACAGGCACATAAAAACCCGGGAACCCTTCGTCTTCGTCCATCTCTTTTGCCACATCGGCCAGGAGGAAAAGAAAATCTTCCTTGGGAATACCCAGATTATTCCCCCTCTCAAGATCCATTACCACACCCTTGTGGATGGGGCCGGGGACCTTGTCTCTTTCACGAAGACTTCTTGCCTTTCGCAGCATCTTTAGGATCTCAACACCCTGTGGACAGGCATATTCACAACGGCCACACAGGGTACATATCCAGGGGAAACGCGAGTCAACCAATTCCTGATCAAGCCCAAGCGCTGCCATGCGAACTGCTTTCCGTGGATCAAGACCATCCACACCCGTAATAGGGCACCCCCCGGCACAGGTCCCGCATGTAAAACATACATCCGCCCACTCAGGGGCAACCCGTAGCTTGCTTTGTTTTCTGTCTATCACTAGTGCTTCCATTAATACCTCCTATTGGGAATGCGGGTTATCAGAAACCACAGGGTCTCCAAACCCGAATATTTTGTATGCTGATGATAGGACCCTTTCTTAGCCTGCTATCTTGGTCTTAAAGGCATCCGTCATAGCAAGGTTCATCTCCAGTTTGATCTCTTCAGAGGAAAGACCCAACGCCAGACCTATTAATTGAGGCAAGTAGAGTACGGGGATCCTCAGATCTTCTCCCCTGGTCTTCGAAATTGATTCCTGAAATGCCTCCAGATTCATTTCACACATGGGGCAGATGGTAACGATGCAGTCGGCCCCTTGTGCGGCCTTAAGGATTGTGCCGGTGAGTTCAAGAGCCACATCTTTCTTGGTCGTCATCAGCGCTGCCCCACAGCACTTGGCACCCATTTCCCAGGGGTGCACCTTGGCCCCCACTGCAAGCAGGAGGGGTTCAAGGGATCTGGGCTGTTCGGGATCATCATAGATTACATATGGTCTGAGGGCCTGGCACCCGTAATAAGTGGCTACCCGTAAACCCGTTAGCTTATTCTTGACCAGAGGTTCAATGGATTCGGGATCAAAATCATTAACGAGTACATCAACCAAATGGCGTACCCTTACACCACCCTTGTATTCAAGGCCTTCCTCCTTTAATGCTTCATTTATTTTATCCAGCAATTTTTTATCCTGTTTAACATGGTCCTCTACTTTCCTCAAGTTCAAATAACAGGCACTGCATGGGATCATAATGTCGGCATCGCTGTCCATTTTTTCGGCCAATGCCAGGTTGCGGGCTGCCAGGACCATTGATAAAAGATAACTGGTGGCCTCAGCTGCGCTGGCCCCGCAACAGGTCCAGTCTTTCAGTTCCGTCAGCTCAGCGCCCAGCGCCCCCATTGTCGCCTGGGTGGATAAATTGTATTCAAGAGCGGTTGCTTCCAACGAACAGCCAGGGTAATAGATATAGTTCATTATCTGGCCTCCAGTTCTTCAACCTTGCGAAAAAGCCTTTCAAATCTTCCCTCAAAGTATTTTACTTTTCCGTTTTGGTCTCTTACAGGTTTCAGAATCGGCAGTTGGAAGGGAATCTTCCGTTTTTTCATCAGATTGAATCCAAGGGAGACAAACTCCAGGGGGAGCAAGGGATCTTTAAGGGAAAAAAAATAGCGATTGATAAATTCCATTTCTCTTACCCGGCCATAGCGCTCAACGGTCTTTATAAATATTTCATAGAATTTACTGCTTTGTCTGTGTCTTTTTATCCCTCGCGCTGTGGCCAATCGTTTGAGGGCACTCATGGCCTCGGTAAGCTTTAGGCCACGCGGACAACGAAGGGTGCAATAATAACAGGCCGAACAAAGGTAGAAGGTCTTGCTGTTGAAAATCTCGTCCGTCTCTCCGAGCTGTGCCAACCGCCACAAATGTCTGGGAGTGAAATCCATGGCAAACGAATTGGCGCAAGAACCGCTACAAGTCCCGCATTGCATGCATGCCCTGACACTTTCTTGCACAGACTCCAAAAGATCAGATCCGTCAACAGGTATGTCAAAATCAATCTGTTTTTCGGCCATCTAGTTCAATCTCCTTTATTACATGTGACTCTACGCAACATTCTCGAGTGCTGCATCGATCACTCCAAATACCTGTTGATCGCTGTAGCCGTGAAGCACCGAGGCGCTGTTTGGACAGACCGCAGCACAGGAACCGCAGCCCTGACACATGAGTTCATTTACCACAATCATTTCCTCGTCTTCGCTATAGTGACGGGCCTCATAGGGGCAGAAGGCGATGCATCGCTCGCACAAAGAGCAAAGGCTGTGACGCACCTCGGCCACAACGCTTCCGGCCGCCAATTTTTCACTGTTCAGTATCCTCAAAGAGCGCTGCGCGGCCGCGTTAGCCATGGCTATGGTTTCCTTGATGGAACGGGGGGAATGGGCAAGTCCACACATAAAGACCCCTTCCTTGATAAAATCCACAGGCCGCCACCTGGATTCAGCCTCCTGATAAAAGCCGTCCTGATTGACCGTCACACCAAATTGCCCTGCCACTCCCAGCCCATCGCCGGGAACGATCCCAGTACTAAGAACCAACAGGTCTGGTTCCAGCACCCATTCTCTGCCCAAGATCGGATCAATGGCGGAAAGCTTTGGCCGACCGTTTTCCAAATTTACTTTGGGTTTTTGGTTTACATCATATGGTACAAAGATTACACCAGCCTTTCGGGCCTGGGTAAAATAGGTTTCCATAAAACCGTAAGACATCATGTCCCTGTAAAATATATAGATGTCAATACCAGGATCTTGTTCCTTGAGAAAAAGGGCGTTTTTGAGGGCTGATTGGCAACAGATACGGCTGCAATAGTTGCGGGGCTCTTCCCTGGAGTCCACACACTGAATCATAGCCACGGAGGCCAGACCGGCAGGCGCCACGGTTCCCTCTGCCAGCCGTTGTTCAAGATCCTGTTGGGTGAGGATCGCCTCGCTCTCTCCATACGAATAACTCTTTGTATCCGCCTCTCTACCGCCGGTGGCCAAGACAGTCACCCCATGTTCTATGGTCTCACCATGTCCATCTTCCCGTTCAATAGAGGTTGAAAAATTGCCCACATATCCCTGAGAATATATTATCTTTGCGTCTTTGTGGGTTTTGATAAGAGGATGTTTTTCCACCCTGGATATGGTTTTCGCCATCAATTCCTGGGGGGAATGTCCTTCGATGGTCCTGTGGAGAGTTCTCAGATTACCACCCAATTCCCCTGTCTTTTCAACCAGGGTCACCTCAAAACCGTGATCGGCTATGGCGAGAGCCGCGGTCAGCCCGGCAATGCCACCCCCTACCACCAGAGCCTTTTGAATAATCTTGGAAGTTGTCACAGGCAATGGGTCCATGCCTTTCAATTTCTCTATGCTCATGGAGAGTACTGTCCGAACCTCTTGCTTCAGGAGATCATTTTCCTTGTCCCCGCCGGGAAAGACGAGCGTGCGAAGATCCACCACCTCCATAAGCTGGGGGTTGAGTCCGGTGGAGTTACCCAATTCCTTCAATTTTCTGGCATAGACATAGGGCATACAGGCGCCAATCAAAACGCGATTTGCCAAATTGTTTTGAAGGGTCTCCTTGAGATTATCCCAGCCATCTTGGGTGCAGATACTATCTATGATATGAACCTCGCTAACGCTAGCCTTTGCCTCAAGCCAGTTGGAGATTTCATCCAGGTTGACTGAGTTTGATAACGCCCCCCCACATCCACATATCACTGCCAGCACGCGGGGTGCTTCCCTAGAGACATCCCTGACATCGGTTTCGGGTGAAGGCTCTTCTGAAAGCCCGCCCCCCTTTGAATGGATAATTCTGGAGGCCTCGAGAGATGCTGAACTCGCCTGAATAACAGATTCAGATATATCCTTCAGACCGGAAAATGATCCTCCCACCAAGACGCCTTCATTATTTGTACGGGAAAGGGAAAAGCCCTCTGTCTGGCAGAATCCCCATTGGTTCAATTCCACTCCGCACATTTCTGCCACCTTCTGGGTGCTTGACGGCGGCCGCTGGCCGGCAGCCAGAACAACCATGTCAAAATCTTCCACATGAATTGCACCGGCCGTGTCTGCGTATGCGAGTCGGAGCCGTCCGTCATCCTTTCCGGTCGTGTCAACAGAATGCACACGGCTTCTTTCGAAGCGAACGCCGGATTCAGTTTCGGCCTGATCCCGGTAACGTTGAAAATCCTTTCCAAATGTACGCATGTCCATGTAGAAAATGGTTGTATCGATTTTTCCCCCGCTCTTTTTTTTTGCCAGCAAAGCCTCTTTGACAGCAAACATACAACAGGCGGATGAACAGAAGTCTGCGTCTGCCTGCTGATCCCGTGACCCCACGCACTGGAGCCAGGCAATCTTTTGGACCTCCTCGCCGTCACCAGGTCTGATGAGTTTTCCTGGATTGGGCCCCGTACCACTGAGCATCCGTTCGAATTCAATACTGGTCACTACGTTCGGAAACAGGCCGTAACCATAAGTATTCTTTCCGGAAAAGGGGTCATAGGAGTCAAAACCTCCTGCCAGGATAACAGACCCAACTTCCATCTCCTGCACGTTTGCACCTTTAATGTCGTGATAGAGATTGACTATCAAGGGCATAAGACTATCCGGATCAAAAGGCTTCATCAGGTAGTCGTGGGCGCCGATTTTCATGGCCTCTACCGCTGTCTCAACGGTGGCGTAGGCGGTCATCATCACCACGGGGAGATCGGGACGAATCTCCTTGGCACGTTTGAGCACTTCCACACCATCTATACCCGGCATCTTGATATCAAGCAGCGTTAGATGAAAATGTGTTTCAGACATTTTTTCTAGGGCCTCAGCCCCTGATTCAGCCATGTGGACCTCAAAACCTTCATCCAGAAGCCATTCCTTGAGGGAATCGCGAACGATCAGTTCATCGTCCACTACAAGAATGCGGAATTTTTTGCGTGCCTCCTTTCCAAAGTCAATAGCCTGGGTTGGACAAATCTTTTCACACTTACCGCAATGTGTGCAGGTGGCCATATCCACAACATATGAATTCGGAATGTTGTGGGGAATCGGCAGATAAATCGCCTTTCTCCTTGTGAGGCCAGCATTAAACAGATCAGAGACTTCGACCGGGCAGACCCCGGCGCATTCGCCGCAACCGATACATCGTTCCTGATCAACCATTGAAGGTTCTTGACGCAACATTACCTGAAATTTTCCCGGCTCACCTTCCATGGCCACAAGCTCGGTGGAAAGCATTATATCGATGTTTTCGTGGAACAGACCCTTGCGAAGGCAATACTGGGAGGAAGAATCTCTTTCTACCAAAGGGAGCATCTTGCACATGCCGCAATGATCAGTGGGGAACTGATAATCCAGCTGAGTAAGAACCCCACCCAGGTGAGGAGCCTTATCGATAAGTGTCACTTGGTAGCCCTGTTCTGCCATATCAAGAGCAGATCGAATACCGCTGATTCCGCTTCCCACTACCAAAGCCGAGCCGATCTTTTTTTTCATATTCTACCTCACTTTACATTGCACATCGCGAGTCCAAAAAATCGAAAATTCCACGGCACTGCAGCCCCCCCCTGAACCGGCCTTTGATTTGCACAAAAACCGCAATTCGAAATACCAAATGGATCTAATCTTTTCCGCCGGTGAGTTCATTATACTCGACTTCCCTAAATACGGACAGTGGCGGTTCATCCTCCAGACTCCGACCAGCCTCGTAATCAAAGGCCTTCTGGGTATAGCTGGCAATTGTCCGGAATATTTCCATTACCGGGATATCGTTGGGACAGGCGTTTGAGCACTGACCGCATCCGATGCAAGCCGTGCTCATATGAGCCAATCTGGTCATGTGATAAAAGATCGTATCTGTGGGCATCTTTATGATTCCTTTTCGTTTGGCCCACTTTAGGTATTGGGAGGGTTCATGGTCAAAGACATCGGTCACAAACACACATTCCTTGCAATAGCAAACCGGACAAGCCACTCTGCAATTGTAGCAGTTAACACAGTTCCCAAGATAGGCAGTGAGTTTTTTGATATCTGACGTTGCCTCGCTGGTCTCGTCAAACATCTTATCCCGATAGGAAATGCGTTCTGAAACCAAGTTCTCTATGGCCTTTTTGCGATCTTCGGTCTCTTCGCCTTCAGGGAGTCCCAGCTTCTCCAGCAGGTTTTCACCCGATGCTGTGATGGCCTTCAGCAGAAGTTGATCTTTGGTATCTACGCCTACGAACCCGATCACCATATCAGCGTGTTCTGGTACAGGGTGTTCGCAGGCCTTGCACGCCGGAGAAATATCAATGTCCTCCCATGCAGTGCCTTTTCCGGAAACCACGTTTTCATAAAACCGCAAAGAGGCATCACTACCGTCATCACCTGCAAAACGGGTGTAGTCGACATTTCCATAAGCACCATAGCAGTCCATACCTATAAGAACCACATTCTCAGTTTCCCCTTGTTTTAGTTTCACCAATTCAATAAATGCTCGAATTTCACAGGGGCGCAGGACCACCGCGATTTTTTCATCCAAAGGTCGCCGGGTAAGTTTGGAAACCACTTTTGCACTATTCATTGGAAACACGGGCGCCAAGGGATCGACGCCATCGATCTTCTCTGGATCAGCTACCAATGTAGGCATCACCGAATTCTTCATTGGGAGGTGCTGGGGAACCAAAAGGGCATCGATATCCCCGTTCTGGAGAAGTGTCTTAAAAAACTTTTGTAGCGTAGCAAGGAGGTTCTGTTCCTTAACCTCTATTTTTACTGTCTTGGCCATTAATCTCCTCCCTAACTCAAATCATCATTAGCCGCTTCTTTGAGCCCTGATCTTTGCCAGTGCAAAATTCATAATCCCTCCGGCGCACACGTCCTCACGAGCCGTAGGCTAAGATCACAACACCATTTGCTCCCTGACCTCAGTGGGTCCGAGTTCCTTTATCTCTGCTGCCATTTCACGCATAGTTTTGGCGAAGTCTACCCCTTCACTGGCACCTATCCAGGCCAGCCTTATTCGACGTTTATCAAATCCAAAATGGGGCAAGATTTCTTTTAGCAATTTGACACGTCTTCGGGCCTTGAAATTTCCGTTGATGTAATGACAGTCTCCTGGATGACAACCGCTTATGAGTACGGCATCTGCCCCTTCCAGAAATGCCTTGATGACGTATTTGGGGTCTACCATCCCGGTACACATCATTCTGATTAAACGCGTGTTGGAAGGATAGGCAAGTCTTGAAGTCCCTGCCAGGTCCGCCGCTGTATAGGTACACCAGTTACATACAAAAGCAATAATTGTTGGTTCGTACTCTCCCATGTTTGCCTCCACGTCTGATAACCCCCTTTTTCCAGACCCACTAAATGCCAACCGCTGCAATGGTATCGATGATACCGTCTATCTCTGCAAAGACCTGTTTGTTGTTAAAATGTTTGCTGCGGGCGGCACCGCTGGGGCAGAATCCTGAACAACTCCCACAGCCCTTACACAAGGTCTCATTGATGACCGACACCCCTCTCCGTTCATCAAAATCAATAGCCGAGTATGCGCAGATTTTTATACATGTCTGACAACCAGCACATATGTTCGGATCAATCCAGGAAGTGGTGGGGGGAATCTCGACCTTTCCGCGGGTGGCAAGCTGAAGGGCCTGGGACGCGGCACCGGAGGCCTGCCCCACAGTATCAGGGATGTCTCGGGGTGCCTGGCACGCACCGGCCAGAAAGACACCGTCCGTTGCAGTAGAAATGGGGGCCATTTTGGGGTGCTCCTCCAGCAAAAATCCGTCCTGGCCCTGGTTGATTCCCAGGATCCTGGCAACCTCTAAAGCGTCCTTTCTGGCCTCCATGGCTGCACAAAGCACCACCATATCAACGGGGTTTCTGTAACGCTTACCCACCAGGGTATCCTCACCAATTACAATCAGCTTGCCTTCCTCTTCTGGTCGGATGGCCACATCGGTTATTTCTGCAGGTTTGCCCCTTATAAAATTGATCCCCTCCTCTTGACATCTTTTGTAAAATTCTTCATACCCTTTTCCGAAACAGCGCATATCAATATAATAGTCATAAATCCTCGCGTGGTGTCCCACTTTGTCGTGGATAAGGTGGCCGTACTTGAGCGCATACATACAGCAGACACGGGAACAATATTCATGGTAGTTTTCATCTCTACTGCCGATACAGTGGATAATGGCCACACTCTCAGGTTGATCGGTAAACTCCCCATTTTGGCTTCTCAAAAGGATTTGACCGTCAGTGGGGCCTGTTGCGTTATTCAAACGCTCGAACTCGAGGCTGGTCAGCACGTTGGGATAAGTGCCGTATCCAAATTGCCTCATGACCGTGGGATCGAACAGGTCATAGCCGGTTGCCAGGATAATGCTGCCAACCTTCACCTCCATCTCTTCTTCCACCATGTCGTGGTCTATGGCATTGGCTTCACAGGCGCCAACACAGGCCATACATTCAGAGCAGATACCGCAATTAACGCAACGTGAGGCCTCCCGCTGTGCCTCATCTTCTGAAAAACCGAGATCCACCTCATCAAAGGAAGATACGCTTTCACCAGCATCTCGAAACACGGGCTGGGCTCGACGCTCTCTTTCCAGATCGCCGGGGATTTCCGCCCAATCCCGGGCAGGGGGCTCCAGGGCCTTCATTTCTTCGGCGTAGAGGTTCAGGTCTTCTCCGTTGATAAATCGGTGAATGGCCTCTACGGCTTTGTGGCCGGCGGCAACCGCTTCGATTACTGTTGCCGGGCCAGTGACCGCATCACCTGCAGCAAAAACGTGGGGTATGCCTGTCTGCATGGTATAATTGTTCACTTCGCAGGTGCTCCATCTGGAAACCTTTATCTCCGAGTCTCCTGCAACCCAGCTCAGATCAGGCCGCTGGCCTATGGCAGGGACAACCGCATCACATTCAATCACAAACTCAGACCCTTCGATCGGTACGGGCCGTCTCCGCCCACTTGCGTCCGGTTTACCAAGTTCAGTTTTAATACACTCAAACCCGGTAACCTTCCCTTCACTCCCCAATATACGCACAGGTGAGGCAAGATAATGGATTTTTACTCCCTCTGCCAAGGCGTCCTCGATCTCATCTTGGTATGCCGGCATCTCCTCACGGCTTCGACGATAGACGACACTCACATCCTCGCAACCTAACCGGAGGGCCGTCCTGGCCGTATCAATTGCCACATTGCCACCCCCGATAATCACCACACGTTTTCCGGGCGTCTCCCGTTCTCCCAGATTAGTATCTCTAAGGAAATCCACCGCATCCAGTACACCTTCAAATTCTTCTTCTCCGGGGATATTCGCCTTTATGCTTCTGTGGGCCCCGATTCCTAAAAAAACCGCTTGGAACCCCTCCTCTTCAAGACGTCCGAGGGTAAAATCTTTACCCAGTCTTTGCCCGGTCCGGGACTCGATCCCCGATTGCAGGATGTAATCAATCTCACGGTCCAATACCTCCGGGGGAAGACGGTAATCGGGAATCCCCACCCGCAACATCCCTCCAAGTCCGGGAAGCGCCTCGAAGATGGTCACTTTATAGCCCTTTAGCCTGAGATAATATGCAACAGTCAATCCGGCCGGCCCCGAACCGACCACCGCTATCTTTTCAGGGCGTTCTTCGATATCCGGAAGCGGCAACTCGTTCAGGTTCACCTGGTCCGCAGCAAAGCGCTTTAGGTTCTTTATGGATACTGCTTCATCGACTTCCAATCTCCGGCATTGGGCCTCGCAGGCGTGCGGGCAGACCCGACCGAGTACGCCGGGAAGGGGTAGACGTTCCATAATTAACTGTACGGCCTCCTGGTACCTGCCCTTTTTGATAAGCTGGACATAACCCTGCACACTGATACCTGCCGGGCAAGTGATCACGCACGGGGCACGGTCCGCTTTCTCAATTGCAAAAGTAACGGGCACGGCTTGAGGAAAAGGCCTGTATACGGCCTTTCTTGTGCCTAAGCCTTCATCCCATTCGCTCGGTCTTGTAACAGGGCACACTGTCGCACATTCTCCACACCCGGTGCATACACCTTCCTTAACATAACGGGGTTTGCGAAGGACTTTCACCGTATAGCTGCCGATAAAGCCCGATACTTCTTCAACTTCGCTGTAGGTTAGAAGTTCGATATTGGGAGTTTGCCCCACAGAAACCATTTTTGGGGTCCCGATACAGGCCGCGCAGTCAAGGGTGGGGAACGTCTTATCAAATTGGAGCATGTGGCCTCCAATCGTCGGCTGCCTCTCCACCAGATAGACCTTGTGCCCCGCGTTCGCGATCTCAAGAGATGCCTGCATGCCGGCAATACCGCCTCCCACCACCAAGACATCCGGGTGGACGTCTACCTCACGGGGGGCCAGACTCTGATGGTAGCTGACTCGGTTTACAGCCGCTGCAGCCAGGGTTTTTGCCTTTCTGGTGGCATCGTCGGAATCTTCTGTAACCCAAGATACCTGTTCGCGGACAGATGCCATTTGGAAAAAATAGGGATTGATGCCTCCCCGTTGACACGCTCCCTGGAAAGTCTTCTCATGAAGTCTGGGGGTACATGAGGCTACCACCACTCGATCGAGGTCCAGTTCTCGAATGTCCTTCTCGATCATCTCCTGACCGGGGTCTGAACACATAAACTTATAATCACGGGCTACCACTACATTCTTGAGGCCCCTGACGAACTCTGAGACCTCTTCCACCCGGACTTTACCAGCAATATTTACACCGCAATGACAGATAAAAAAACCGATTCTCCTAGACATCACTCAGCCTCAAAATTTTGGTAAACCAGTCACAGCAAACCCCGTGCCATGTTTCAGAACTGTCGCAAAAAAAATGCTTTCAAATGGCAATAGTAACAATTTCTATCTGTTTAAAAGCTCCCTTGTTGATTCAAGAAGTTCTTCCGCTTCAGGAGGTTTCTCAATATAGACTTCCGGTTCCGGAATAGATTGTCCGTCATAAGAGTTCAGCAGGCGTTGTGAATGGAAAAAGGTCTTCTTTGCAATACCGGAAAGCATTATGATTGGTATATTCTTCAATTCCTCATCTACCCTCAATTCTCGGTACATTTGGATACCGCTCATTTTGGGCATCATCACATCCAGTATTATGAGTTTCGGTCTTGTCTCTCTAGCCATACGGATACCTTCCGAGCCATCCGAAACCGCAATCGGTATGTACCCGTTAGTCTCCAACAGGGTTGAAAGAAAAACCCTCATATCGTTTTCATCATCCACTATGAGAATCCTCTCTTTTTTCATCACGACTACTCCTGTAGCTATCGGGTGATTTTTTTACCACACACACGCTCTCTGGATCTAAGCACATCTTGTGCCAAAGCCGTAAAATGTTACAATTTCAATAAGTTAAAGCAAGCGGGAAAAAATGGGACATTAAAGGAGGGAGATTATGTTGCAATTATACAACATATTAAAAGGGGATTTTGATTTTTTACAAGAATAAATCGTTCAATATCAATTTGTTAAAGCATATACAACAAAACTGCAATATATGTTGCATAGCGCAACATCCTGATGCTCCGTGATGGACCAAAAATTTTGGTTTCAGCGAGATATTCCATACCGCTTCATTTTTCACCAGAGGGTGGATCTGTCCATATGGATCTCACCTGCTGTCCTGCCCCTGTGCCAGTCATTTTTTGAAAGGGCCTCAAAAATCGATGAAGGTAATATTCACCAATTACAAAGCGACTAATATCAAAAGTTTTTACATGTTGCAAAAAATCCTGACACCCTATATATAATGATATATAATGCATCAGACAGGTCCATAGTCTTTTGAACAGGTAATACTCTTTACTTTCAGGTAATTAAGAAGCTTATTGGAATCATCTTTGTCGCTGGAATAGACATTGCAGGGAAAAAATCCTAAACCACATCAACAGGAGGGAAATAGGGAATGACCAGACCGTTCATAATGCTAGTGGATGATGAAGTTCCTTTTGTAGAGACCATGACCAAACGTCTTCAAAAGAGAGAGCTAATAGTCATATCCGCTCTTAGCGGAGAGGAGGCCCTCCAGAAGCTGGCCGAGAATCAAAACCTTGATGTGGTAATTCTGGATGTGAAAATGCCGGGCCTGGACGGAATTGAGACGCTGAGGGAGATGAAGAAGGCCTTTCCTTTGGCAGAGGTCATTATGCTCACCGGCCATGCAACCGTGGAAACGGCCATCGAAGGGATGAAGCTGGGGGCCTATGACTACCTTATGAAACCATGCGATATTGAGCAGCTCATGACAAAGGTGGAAGAGGCCACCACAAAGAAGCGAGATCATGAGGTGAAGATCAGAGAAGCCAAGGTCAAGGAGGCCATGTCCATGCATGGCCTGGAGTAGGATCTCCGGAACCCCCTAAAGAACCCGCCCGTTTCCGCGCAGGAGGAGTGCCACTGGCAGCTCCGGTCATTTCAACTTCAACATTTCTTCGACTCCAGGTCAAGGAACCCTTAACATGTGGAACAAGATCAGTCTGCGTCTTCGTATATATCTAATTTTGATCGCTTTGATCCTTATCACACTGACGGGCGGCGTGGTCATGGTATGGTATGCGTGTCCGATGCAAGGGATATTGACCCACATCGTCGAGAAGAATGTGGCTGCCTTTCAGGCCGCAGCAGCATTGGAAGAAGCCCTTGTGAACCAGAAGGGATTTGTTTCATACTATTATTTGGATGGTGACCCAGACTGGCTGAAGCAGCTCGGCGAATATCGCCAGATCTTTAAGGAGCGGCTCAAGAAGGTACATTCTCTTGTAGAGACCGAGGAGCAGAAAGACGCTGTAGATCATATAGAGTCCGATTACAATGACTATGTTAACATTAAAGATCAGGTCATTGCTCACTATAAATCAGGGGAACGTGAGGACGGGGCAAGGCTTCACAGGGAGGTGCGTGACCGTTTCTTCAAGATACTGGAGCGTTGCGAGACATATAAGCGCCTCCACAGCGAATTGATCACTGGAACGAGAGAAGAAAGCCAAACACAGGCCACAAGGCTTAGAGTAATTGCAATTACAGCGATTCTTGCCGTCTTTACCTTGGGGGTTCTTCTGGCCTTTCTTCTGATACATCACATCCTGGGGCCATTGAGGAGACTGGCGCTAGAGGCAGATCGCGACGGTTCCACTGGCCAATCAGGGGATGAGGT
>JAUVRS010000258.1 GCA_030597505.1 Desulfobacteraceae bacterium | reverse complement strand
TTTGAATATGAAATTACAAAACACTCAGCCGAGAGTTTCGCTCAGATGGTATATTTTTGCACCGATCAGGGTGATTGCAAATATGACCAGCTGCCTTCGAGTCAGATTGAAATACTCCGTAACATCCTGAACGAAAAGGGTGACGAAGGGTGGGAATTGGTACAACTCTTTTTCGGAAAAGATGGTGTGGTTGCCATCTGGAGAAAAGAAAGATAAATATTTTGACTTTATTAGTATTGATTACTATTATTACATCTAGAATGTTTGAGAACCCACAATCAGAGGAGGCAAGCTAGATGGTCGAAAAAATAAAAACGGAAAAGGAGCCAAAAGCGCTCGACATAAAAAATGCAACCAGTTGCGATGCAACCGCACAGATGTTGGCAAAGGCTGAAAAGGATGGAGTGGAAACCGCCTTTCATCGCGCGGCAGCCATGAGGCCCTGCCCTATCGGTGCCGACTCGGCCTGTTGTAAACACTGTTCTATGGGACCGTGCCGGTTAAACTCAAAGGACTCTTACGGAAAAGTGGGTGTCTGTGGCGCAACCATTGATACCATCATGGCCAGAAATTTTGCCCGGATGATTGCCTGTGGGGGTGCCGCTCACACGGATCACGGGATGAATATGCTCAATCTGTTTCGTGAAGTGATCAACGGTAATATAAAGGACTATTCCATCAAGGACCCCATCAAGTTGCAAGAGGTAGCCAACTCGATCGGCATTGAAGTGGAAGACAGAGATATAAAAGAAATAGCCACTGACCTCTATAAGGAACTGGAACGGACCTATACCCAGGTGGAGGGTGAAATCCCCTTCGCAAAAAGGGTACCTGAAAAGACCCTTGAAACCTGGAGAAAACATGGTGTGGTTCCTCGCGGCGCCATGAGAGAAATCATGGATCTAAGCCACAGGACACACATGGGGGTTGATCAGGATTACAAAAATCTGATGACCCAATGCAGCCGTACCGCCCTCGCAGATGGGTGGGGCGGATCCATGGTGGCGACGGAAATCTCTGACATCCTCTTTGGAACACCCACCCCCGTGAAAGCCGAAGTCAACATGGGGTGTCTGAAGGAAGATGAGGTAAACATCATTATCCATGGCCACGAGCCCAATTTGCTTGAATCCATGGTCGACTCGGTAAGCGATCCCATCTTGATCCAGGCAGCCAAGGACGCGGGGGCCGCTGGCATCAATCTGGTAGGAATGTGCTGTTCAGGGACGGATATGCTCTCACGGCACGGTCTTCCCCACGTCGGGAATTTTATGTCCACCGAGGCGGTTTTGGTAACAGGGGCGGTGGACGCCATGGGGGTTGATGTCCAGTGTATCAAACAGGGTCTGGCAACGGTTGCCGAGTGTTACGATACCAAACTCTTTACGACCAACCCGAGGTGCCGTATTGAAGGCGTAGAGCATATCGAATTTGACGAACATGATGCCAGAAAATGCCCCGATGCCATTGTCGAAAATGCCATTATTCGATTTAAAAACCGGAAAATGCCCATAGAAATTCCCAATATTAAAAATACGGGCATACATGGTTTTTCACACGAATATATCAACTATATGCTGGGGGGAACCTTCAGGGGATCATACACCCCGCTCAATGACAACATCATCAATGGCAGGATACGGGGGGTCGCCGGTGTGGTCGGATGCAACAACCCTCGCGTCAAACAGGACTGGGTCCATGTGGAGTTGGTCAAGGAATTGATTCGAAATGATGTCCTTGTGATCCAGACCGGATGTTCCCAGCTCGCTCTGGCAAAGGCAGGGTTTTATACCCCTGAGGCAGCCCATCTTGCAGGAGATGGCCTTCGGGAGGTCTGTGAGACCGTAGGGATGCCGCCCGTCCTCGGGCTTGGGCCTTGCGTAGACAACAGCCGGATACTGATTGCGTGTGCTGAAATGGTCAAGACCGGTGGTCTGGGTGACAGCATTGCTGACCTCCCGGTTGCGGGAGCTGCCCCGGAATGGATGAGCGAAAAAGCCATCTGCATCGGCCAGTACTTTGTGGCATCCGGCGTCTATACGGTTTTTGGCGTCACCTTTCCCATAGTCAAAGACACCAAGTTTGAAAAATATCTTTTTGAGGACCTTGAAGAAATGGGTTTTGGGAAATGGGGGTTTTCAGCTGACCCGCACGAAATGGCCCAGATGATAATCAAACACATAGACAAAAAGAGAAAGGCGCTTGGAATTGACAAGTCCAGAGAACGGGTTCTCATGGACATGTCCGACAGACAAAAGCTTGAAGCAGCCTGATCAGTTAAACACCCAACCGGTTTTATTGTCCGACCCCGATTCGCCATGCCGGGGTCGGGCAATTCCCATGTCCTAGTACATGACCTAATCTGACTGTCTAACCCTTCCCACTTTTTTTCTTGGGCTCAAGAGTATTCTTCCACATAAAAAGACCTCAAAGGCCGATGAGTTGCTCCTCTCTCCAATATCATAACCTCACCAGCTATCATCGAGACAGGATGGAAGGCCATTCTCTCGACTGGCAAAACCGGCCTTCGGTCTTTAAAACCTATCCTGGGATAAAACCCGTTCCCTTTCCAAAAAAACCTCAGCCCCCCAAACAGGTTTTGTCGCATCTCATTGCCCCCTCCCGCCCAAAATCTCCCCGGGATCTGAACATAGATGATCTTTCCATGATATTGCTGCTTACCGACACTCTCACCGCAAAGTCGTCCCATGGGGGAGAAGAATTCTATTACCGGAGTGTGGCCTCGGCAGGTGCCTTATATCCGACCGAAATCTATGTGGCAGCCAGAACCGTAGACGGACTGAATGATGGGCTGTATCATTTTGATATCTCCGGCCACAACCTCATTCCCCTCCGAAAGGGGGATTTGACCGCCAGCATCATGATGTCCACACAGGGGATCGAACACCCCTCCCCATCCCTCATTTTTTTTCTTTCTGCCATATATTTCAGAAGCGCCTGGAAATACAGAAACCGGTCATACAGATACCACCTGCTCGACACCGGACATCTGCTCGAAAACCTCAGACTCTCTCTGATTTCCGTTGACCTTCCATCCGCCCTCTCTTATGATTTTGATGACACCAAGATAAACCACCTTCTGGGGTTGGATAAAAAAAAGGAGGTTTGTCTTGCCATATGCTGGGTGCCTGGGACAGGGGTCCGCGGAGGAAAAGAGCCGGAAGAACTCCCCGACCTTCCTCCTGTTGTTACTTCAGCAAGCCGAGTCGCATCACAGGAAATTGACTACCCTCTCATACGTGGGTTCCATGAGGCCGGTGAAAAAATAACGGTTAATACAAAAAAAGATAGAACATATAATCCGGGCATACCCCCTGGAAAGGGGGACCTTATAAAGTGGAATAAGGTCTCACCCCTCAAAAACTGGCCTGAAACCAGAAACTATACCGAGTCTCTCTTTGAGCGGCGGTCCAGACGCAATTTTGTAAGAGAAATCATACCCACCAATTACGCGACAGCCCTTCTGGAATCTCTCTTTACCCCCGGATTAAAAGATCCGATGGAGGCAGACTGGCAGGTGCGCACAATACTGGCAGGTTTGTTGATGGAGCGTTGCGAGGGGTTCCAACCGGGGTTTTATATGGCTGAGTTGGCCTCTGGGTCGATGGGATTGGTTTCTCCAGGCCATTTCGTGGATAAGATGGCGCGCATCTGTCTCGATCAGACATGGCTGGCCAATGCCGCGTTGCACGTTCTTTTTTTTACCGATCTCCATACCCTGGAACGTTCTCAAGGGCCAAGGGGGTATCGTTATGCCATGATGACGGCCGGCAGATTGGGTGAAAGACTCTATCTGGTGGCCACGGCAATGGGTTTGGGCTGTTGCGGTATAGGCGCCTTTTATGACAGGGAAGGGTCTGAACTCCTGGGTCTCAATTGGGCATCCGGACTCCTCTATGTTCTGGGCATTGGACCGGTCAAATCCGGATTTTGATCCATTTCCTTTCGCATCAAACAAAGCAACGCTACTCCGACAAACACTAGGAGGCTCATAAATCCTCTTGGAGATTGATGATTTTATAAAAACCCATCGTGTTTTAAATGTCAGTTCATGTTGACACAAACCGACTTTTTAACTATGATTTAGGGCTTATAAAGAAAAGTCAATATCAAGATCAGGCCTTGGGAGTAAATAAAAATGGGTAGTATTAAGGTTTGCAAATTCAGCGGAAATGTTCTCCTAAACTCCAGTGACATCCAACAGTTAAAAAAAATCATTATATCAGACAATAAAAGAAAGATAGTCGTCGTTGGCGCTCCTGGCAAAACAGACAAGAAAGAAAGCACTGCAAAAGACCTTGCCAGGTTGGCAGATTATTTTCTCAAAACAAAAAAAATCAATCAAGAGCTGTT
>JAUVRS010000052.1 GCA_030597505.1 Desulfobacteraceae bacterium | reverse complement strand
CTCTGCGGAGAGCATAACCAGCACCTGCAGATGTTGGAAAAAAAAACAGGGGCATCCGTTCATGTAAGAGGGAACCTCCTGTTGCTTGAGGGGCAGGATTGGGAGGTAGAACTGGCCGAAAGAGTTTTGATCCAGCTCTACGATCTCCTTGGGGCCAATTACCCTATCTATCCAAACGATGTGGATTATGCGGTCAGAATTCTGAGCAGCAATCATTCGGTTGACCTAAAAAAAATATTCAAAGATGAAGTCTATATCTCCTCAAAGAAAAAGGTTATAACCCCCAGGACGATCAATCAGAAAAAATATATCGATAGCATCAGGAAGTTTGATATTGTATTTGGGATTGGACCCGCCGGCACGGGAAAGACCTATCTTGCCATGGCCATGGCTGTTGCGTCATTGGTAAAGGATCAGGCAAACCGTGTTGTTTTGGCAAGACCGGCCGTTGAAGCAGGGGAGCGGCTGGGCTTTCTGCCGGGGGATCTGCATGAAAAGATAAATCCCTACCTAAGGCCCCTCTATGATGCGCTCCATGACATGATGGATTTTGAGAATGTGTCCCGACTGCTTGAGCGGGGCATAATCGAGGTTGCGCCCCTCGCCTTTATGAGGGGCCGGACCTTGAACAACTCCTTTGTCATCCTGGATGAGGCACAGAACGCCACCCCTGAGCAGATGAAGATGTTCCTGACCCGTCTCGGTTTTAGCTCTAAAGCGGTGATCACGGGGGATATAACCCAGACGGACTTGCCAAATGGCAAAATTTCTGGATTAATTGAGGCCAAAGAAACCCTGAAACGGATAAAGGGTATCCAGTTTGTATATTTTTCAAAAGAAGATGTAATACGGCATCCGCTGGTCCAGGAAATTATTGATGCCTATGAAAAGATGGAGACCAAGAGCCATTGACACCAAAACAATGAGCACATAGTTTTTTACGATGCCCAAGAATAAACCTGACAAAACAAAAATAAAATCATCTAACAGATCCAAGTCATCATCCAGAAAACGGGACTGGGAGACGATTCCCGGAGGCGCCATAAGCAACGGAACGTCTGGTTTCTGGTTTCGACCAGAGGCACAGCGATGGTATATTCTGCTCGCCTTGAGCGCGATTATCTCTATTTTATTATTCCCAAGTATTTTGACCCCTCCAAAGAGATACAATCTCGGCGATGTGGCCAATCTGGACATCAAGGCCTCCCGGGAATTTCTGGTCGAAAACAGCGAACTGACAGAAAAGAACAGACAGGAGGCGGTCAAAGCGGTCCCGCCCGTCTATGACTTTGACCCCAACGGGGCAAATGTAACATCGAGGATGAAGAAGGCCTTTGAATCCGGCAGAGAGTTCCTGGCCAAGGCCCTTTCGGCTGACTATGCTCCGGAAAAAAGACCCGCAGAAGGTAAAAATCTCCCGAAAAACACGGTCACCGCCATGGATGCCTTCAAGAACCGGTTTTTTGATATTCTTGATATTCCTTATGACGAAAAGCTTATCAACACATTTTTAGAAAATGATTTCCCCGTATCGGCTGAAAAATTAATAATCAGCCTGGATTCACAAGTCTTTGATAACGGTGTCGTAAGCGACAAAATGATGCTTATGAGCCTGGGAGAAAAAGGCATTGTCCTCCACGACATCCATACCGAAAAGGAAACCAGGACAACCGAACTGAGCAGGTTCTATGACCTCAAAACGGCCAGGGCCTTTGTGATGGAACGTGGCAAGGTCCTGACCAGTTCAACAACACCAAAAACATTGGCAAGGGCATCACTAAAACTTGCCACATCCCTTATCAAACCAAACATTACATTCAATAAAAGAGAAACCGAACAGAGAAAAGACCTGGCAAGAAAGTCGGTTAAACCCTTCTACTTCAAGATGAAAAAAGGTGAAATGCTTATAAGGGAAGGGGAAAGGGTCACGCCCAGCCACCTTTTGAGGCTTTCAGAACAGTATAAATTTCTCAAGCAGAAAGAGATGCTGGGGCAGGCCCCTGCCATGGCTGTCTTGATCGGTTTTCTCTTGTCAGCTATGTACCTGGTTGGGCTGCTGAACAACCGCCGGGGCAACGTAGGCGTCAAGGACCTTCTGTTCTGGGCATTCACATTACTGATCATTCTCCTGATGGTCATTGCCATCAATCTTGTTGCCTACGAGGTCACACGGGGCATCCACCTGTTTTCACCCCGGGCCCTGTTGTTCGCCATACCGGTGGCATGCGGTGCAATGCTCATCTCTGTCTTCAACGGGGTTCGCGTGGCCGCGAGCTTTTCCCTCATTGTCTCGGTCCTGGCCTCCCTCGTCCTTGGGGGCAAGGTGGAATATTTTATCTATTTTTTCCTAACCTCTCTGGTGGCAGCTTCCGGTGTAAAGAACTGCCGGGAGAGAAGCATCTTTATCAGAACCGGGCTAAATGTGTCTGTGTGCGGTATTGTCCTGGCACTTTCCATACAGGCATTACACGCCTCCTTCCTGACACTGGATGCCCTGTTTGCCTGCGCCTCTGCCTTTATTGGGGGGATATTGGCGGGAATTCTTGCCACCGGGATCCTTCCGCTGATCGAAATGTCTTTTGGTTATACGACGGACATCAAACTGCTTGAATTGGGCAACCTGGATAAACCCCTTTTGCGGGATCTCATGGTCCAGGCACCGGGGACCTATCACCACTGCGTCATTGTAAGCAACATGGTGGAAGCATCGGCGGAAGCGATCAACGCCAATCCTCTACTGGCAAGGGTTGCCGCATATTACCATGACATAGGGAAAACGAGGAAGCCCCTCTACTTTATCGAAAATCAAGCGAACCGGGGAAACAAACATGAAAAACTCGCCCCGTCCATGAGCAGCCTGATCCTCATTTCTCACGTCAAGGACGGTGTGGAACTGGCCAAAGCGCACAAACTCGGGCAGGAGATTATAGATATCATAAAACAGCATCACGGAACGAGTTTGATAACCTTCTTTTATGAAAAGGCCAAGGAACGGGGTGAAAGGAGCAAAGGGAAGTCTTCCCAGGTCAAAGAAGAGGTCTTCCGTTACCCCGGCCCCAAACCCCAGACCAAGGAGGCCGGACTCATCATGCTGGCGGATGTTGTGGAGGCGGCCTCCAGAACGCTTGTCGACCCGACCGCCGCGCGCATACAGGGGATGGTACAGAAAATCATTAACAAGGTGTTTTCTGATGGACAACTTGATGAATGCGAACTTACTTTAAAGGATCTTCATGAGATCGCAAAGAGTTTTAACAAGACATTGAGCGGCATCTTTCATCACAGGATTGACTATCCCGAACCCGTTTCAAAAACTGTCTCCTCCCTCAATCATGAAAGTACCAGACGCGCAAAGGGAAGACCGGGGAAAAAAAGAGTAAATGGAAATTCAGATCACGTTCCAACGGAAGATTCCAGGTCTGGAAGGCAGGACGATACGGCACAAACTGGAGAGAGTCTTAAGAGACTTGGCCTGTCCTGACAAAGAACTGAGCGTTCTTTTCACGGACGACGCTGGCATTTCACACCTTAACCGCCGTTATCTGGGGAAAAAGGGGCCTACCAATGTACTGGCGTTTCCCATGGAGGGAGGCCCGTCCCCCGTGGTTGCGCCCCCCATGCTGGGAGATGTTGTCATCTCGGTAGATACCGCCTTGAAGGAATCCAGAGAGTTTGGAGAAGCGTTGACGTATACAATCGATCGTCTGCTGATTCATGGTGTTTTGCACCTGATGGGGTATGACCATGAAAAGTCGGAGGGAGGAGCAAAGCGGATGGAAAAAGAGGAAACCCGGCTGATTTTGTTGATCAAGGAGAGGTAAATATGGCACGCATGGCTGTGAATGTGGACCACGTGGCTACCATTCGAGAGGCCAGAGGCATCGACATCCCCGACCCGGTCCTGGCGGCTGGTCTGGCAGAACTGGCGGGTGCGGACGGGATCATCTGTCACTTGAGAGAAGACAGACGACACATTGATGACAGAGACCTCAGGCTTCTGCGCGAAACCGTAAAAACAAAACTGAATATGGAGATGGCCGCGGTTGACGAAATGGTGACAATTGCCCTTATGATCAAACCCGACGTGGTAACCCTTGTCCCTGAAAAAAGAGAGGAACTTACCACAGAAGGCGGCCTTAACGTATTGGCTCAGCCTGATTACTACAAAGACATCGTTGCTCGTCTTAAAGGCGGGGGTATTCCGGTCAGTTTTTTTATAGACCCCGACCCGGGCCAGATCCAGGCTGCTCACCAGTGTGGGGGTGATATTGTGGAAATTCACACGGGCCACTATTCCGAGGCCCGATCAGAACCTGAGGCCGTTAACCGGTTTAAAAAGATCACGCAAGCTGTTGAGATGGCCTTTGGGCTGGAGTTCAGGATCAGCGCTGGGCACGGGCTCAATTATTCAAACATAAAACCCTTCAAGACCCTGCCGCAAATTGAAGAGTACAGCATAGGGCACAGCATTGTTGCAAGGGCAGTCCTGGTCGGATTTGAAAGGGCTGTCAGGGAAATGATTGATCTGATCAACGGCTTCTGAGATGATTTACGGGATTGGCGTAGACCTGGTGAGAATCGCCAGGATCGAAAGGGTGATTCAGAGATGGGGAGAGAGGTTTGTCAATCGCGTGTTTACGGCTGACGAGGCATATCTCTGTTACCGGAAAACGTCGCCATCGTCTGCCTTTGCCCTTCGCTTCGCTGCCAAGGAGGCCTTTTCAAAGGCAATGGGCCTGGGAATAAGAAAAGGGATCAAATGGGGTGACGTGGAGGTCTTTAACTACCCGAGCGGGAAACCCGGTCTGAAACTCCACGGAAGATCTCTTGAAATCTTGACCAAAAAGGGTATAACCGGTATCCACTTGAGTCTTTCTGATGAGAGGGAGTACGGCGTCGCAATGGTGGTGCTGGAAAGAGAGGCATAAGATACCCATATTTAACAGGGCATTTTTTTAACCGTTTATAAAATCGACCTGATGTTCCGGACCTCACACCTTGAAAAGGAAATATCTCAGATTCCAGACTTCCTCCGGGCAAGAAACGATCAATTTGGGCCGAAAACTGGGGTCCCTCCTGAAGGACGGGGATGTGATTGCCTTGGGTGGGGAGCTGGGAAGCGGAAAGACATGGTTTACAAAGGGGATTGCGGTCGGTCTTGAGGTGGGTGAGGAGACGGTTGTCACCAGCCCCTCTTTTTCCCTTGTCAATGAATATTCAGGCAGATGCCCCCTTCTTCACATGGACGTTTATAGACTGGAAGGGGCCTCTGATTTTCTTTCCGCGGGTCTTGAGGAATATTTCTATGGAAACGGTGTTGTGGTTATGGAGTGGGCCGATCGTTGGCCCAGTATCCTGCCGGAATGGCGGTTAGAGATAAAATTTGAAATTGTGGATGATAAAACTCGCACGCTAACCTTTTCGGGAGATCATCCAAGAGCCATTGAAATTCTAAAGCGCTTTGAATCTCAATTCAGTTGAGGGCAGGTATGGCATTAATTGTCCAAAAATACGGTGGCACTTCTGTCGGCGACATTGGAAAGATACGATCGGTTGCGAACCGGGTCATCGAGAAACACCGGAAGGGAAATCAAATGGTAGTTGTTCTCTCGGCCATGGCGGGGCAGACCGATGCACTGATCAGACTCGCAGGGGAAATTGGACCCGATCCGGACCCCAGGGAACTCGATGTCCTGCTGTCAACCGGGGAACAGGCCAGTGTGGCCCTGTTTGCCATGACCGTAAAATCCATGGGGTCTGATGCCCGATCCCTGCTGGGTTTCCAGGCGGCCATCCATACAGACCATTTATATGGAAAAGCCCGGATTCACAAAATAAAAACTGACCGTATAAAAAAAGAGCTGGATCAAAACAGGATCGTGGCTGTGGCCGGATTTCAGGGCCTTGACGATCATGGAGACATCACCACCCTGGGAAGGGGGGGGTCTGATACAACCGCAGTTGCCCTGGCTGCAGCCCTGGAAGCTGACGTGTGTGAAATTTATACCGATGTGGACGGTATATACACCACCGACCCAAACGTCTGTCCGAAGGCCAGGAAGATGGATACCCTCTCATATGATGAAATGATTGAAATGGCCAGTTTGGGGGCCAAGGTCCTGGAGATCCGTTCCGTCGAATTCGCAAAAAAGTTTGAAGCGCCGATCCATGTAAGATCAACCTTTACCAATGAAAGGGGTACCATGGTGACCGGGGAAACAAAAGATATGGAAAAGGTATTGGTTTCAGGGGTGGCTTTTAACAAAAGCGAGGCAAGGATCACCATCCGAAAGGTGCCGGATCGGCCAGGGATTGCTTATCAGATATTTGACCCCATCTTTAAATCGGGCGTTGTGGTAGACATGATTGTTCAGAATACCAGCGAAGAGGGACTGACTGACCTGACATTCACCGTCCCTAAACCCGATTTTTACAAGACAATGAAACTTGTAGGGGATGTGGCAAAAGGAATCGGAGCAGAAAGGGTCCTTGGCGATGAGGACATTGCCAAGGTCTCCATCATAGGGGTTGGGATGAGAAGCCACGCAGGCGTTGCCAGGGAAATGTTTGCGGCTTTGGCCGGGGAAAACATAAATATTATGATGATAAGTACATCTGAAATAAAAATATCATGCATAATAGAGGAAAAATATACGGAACTTGCGGTGCGTACACTTCATACGACCTTTGGGTTGGATCATGAGGAAGAACCGGGGCAATGACATCACAACGGGGGGCCTGCTCATGCTGCTCCTTGTTCTGGCTATAAACCTACTGAAAGGCGGGTTCAGCCCGGCGGAGCCCGACCGGACTGCTGCTTACAAGGAGATACTTATACAAGTTTCAGGAGATATAAAAAACCCGGGGATCTATGGATATCATCACCCCCCTCATCTTATGGAACTGGTAACCAACGCCGGAGGGCCAAACCTGAGGGCAAGAAAACCGGTGATGCTGAAAGACATTTTACTATCCTCCGGCAGAAGAATTGAAGTAATGAGGAAGGGAGAAAAGACCAAGATCATTGAATCTGAAATGTCACCTTTTCATAAAATCACACTTGCTTTACCCATATGGCTTAACCGTGAAACCATGGAAGGGTTGACGGCCGTCCCCGGGATCGGGCCCAAAACCGCAGGAAACATTGTTTTTGAGAGGGCCAAAAAGGGGGGCTTTAAGAGGCTTGAGGATCTCCGGTCCGTTAAAGGAATCGGCCCCGTCATGTATGATAAGATAAGACCCTATCTTGCGCTATAGGGTGTTCAAGAAAACAGGACATGTCTTCTATCAATTTCCCTCGCCAAGAAACCGATGATGGGGAAACGTAACCGCATTGGACTTCCATGTTCCGATCCGGATCGATTTCTCAAAAATATGAAGATAAGTGTTCACGGGTAACCGGAAACCCGATGGGCAATTTTGGGTTTTGGACGAAAAAAAGTGTTCATACACCCGTGAGACAGTTATTCAGATGATTATTTTGGGAATAGATACGTCCTGTGACGACACCTCGGCCGGAGTGGTAGAGGGTGGGCGTCATGTGCTTTCAAATGTCGTACAATCTCAGGTCAGGGTTCATCATCCCCACGGGGGCGTCGTGCCTGAACTTGCCTCCAGGGAACACCTCAGGAATATCATGCCTGTGGTCCAGGAGGCGCTTTCCCGGGCCAAGGTCCGTATGGCCGACCTGGACGGTATCGCTGTAACCGTGGGACCAGGGCTTGTGGGTTCCCTGCTGGTGGGGCTTTATTATGCCAAGGGACTCGCCTATGTTCATGACATTCCAATGGTGGCGGTTAATCACTTGGAAGGTCATATCCTCTCCATTTTCCTTGAGGATACACCCCCGTTTCCCTTTGTGGCCCTGACCGTTTCAGGCGGCCACACGTCCCTGTATCATGTAAAAGGCTACGGCAGGTACATTCAGATGGGGCAGACCCTTGATGATGCTGCCGGAGAGGCCTTTGACAAGGTTTCGAAGATCCTTGGACTCGGGTATCCGGGGGGGGTTCCAATTGAGAACGCTTCCCATGATGGTCTCAAAGACAGGGTCAAGTTCCCACGGGCATACCTCTCCGGCGAATCACTCGATTTTAGTTTCAGCGGTCTAAAAACCGCCGTGTCGCTCTATATAAAGAAATGGCACGATAAGCAGGTGGAAGCGGGTGATATAACGCTCCCCGACATTGCGGCTTCCTTCCAGGAAGCTGTTATCGATGTGCTGGTCCGGAAAGCCTTGAAGGCCGGAGCAAAATCCGGAGCAAAATCTATCGTGATAGCGGGTGGTGTGGCCTGTAATAAACGGCTCCGTATGCGATTGCAGGAGGCCGCATCCGAGAAGGGTTTTGCGTTGTACTACCCCCGGCCGGAATATTGCACGGATAACGGGGCCATGATAGCGGCAGCAGGCTATCACAGGGTCTCATCCGGTGAAAAGGCTGATTTGTCTGTTGATGTAAGATCCAAGTTTCCTATTAAAGACCTGAAGCCCATGTAAATTATTCAAAAAAACGACCTTGAAATTTCAAAGACAGCTCAAATATTACTATCTCAGATTTATCCGCTTGAGAGGCGAACCCGGAGAACTGGCCCTTGGGATGGCATTGGGGATATTCTCTGGAATGATGCCCATATTGCCCTTTCAAACGGCCTTGGGCGTGGCCCTGGCAATATTATTCAGAGGAAGCAAGATCACGGCTGCCATCGGCACGTGGGTCTCCAATCCTTTTAACTGGTATTTTCTATATTATTACAGTTACAAACTGGGCGCTCACATACTGGGCCTCCCCGAGCAGAATGCTGTTTTTTCATCCGTTATGACCGCCATCCAGTCCGGTGAAGAATCCATGGTGATCTTGAGGGAAATCTTAGGGGCAGGCGGGATCTTCATCTCAACCTTTCTCTTAGGAGGTTTGATTATGGGTTTGGTTGTGGCGCCCCCTTCTTATTTCCTGTTCTTGTATATATTCAAACGCATAAGGGTGTGGCGTCGAACCAAGAAAGGAAATCGAAATCGACACCTCCAGGAACAATAATCAGGAGCAATAATAATGTCCGGGGGGAATTTTCGACCCAAGAAAAGTCTTGGCCAGCATTTTCTTCTTGATTCCACCATAATCGAACAGATCCTCACCGGAGCCAAATTTGGGGCCTCCGATCTGGTATTGGAGATAGGGCCGGGTCGTGGTGCCCTGACACTGCCCCTTGCCCGAACTGTCGGGCAGGTGGTGGCCGTCGAAAAGGACCCATACCTTAAAAGGTTACTTGAGAAGAGACTCTCTTCATCGGGAATAAACAATGTAACCCTGATAAATCATGATATCCTGTCATTTGACTTTCGAAAGGTCCGCTCACGATCTTCAAAAAAAATCCATATCCTGGGGAACCTGCCCTATAATATAACCTCTCCCGTTCTCTACAAACTGACAGAGAATCGAACGTTGGTTGCCAGGGCTGTTCTTATGCTCCAGCTGGAAGTCGCAGACAGATTGACCGCCTCTCCGGGTGGAAAGACATACGGCGCCATTACCCTGCTTGTAGGATATCACGCAAAGGCAACTCCGCTGTTTGAGGTGCCTAAAGAGGCCTTTTCCCCGAGGCCAAAGGTTGACTCCATGGTGATAGAGCTTAACTTCGAGAGACCCTACCCCGACCGTCAGGATGTTGACCTGGAAAATTTTAAAAGGGTAGTAAGAGGAGGCTTTCTCCATCGCCGAAAGACCTTACTGAATTCTTTCAAGGGTGCATTCCCTCCATGGCGCAGGGAGATCCTCTCGGCGGCAATGAGAGAATGCGGGATTGACCCCAAAAGACGTGCCGAAACCCTGACCATGGATGAGTTTCTGTTTCTTTCCAAAGCCACAAAAATTGACAAAAGGCCGCGCAGTTGATATTTATTAAAGATTTGCCGCAATATAAGCCATATCATTTTGCAGTATCCAAACCCTGCCCATCTTGTTTTGCGGGACCGGGGTTGTGGTAGTTAAACAGTCATCTTTTGGAGATGTGACTACGGGCGTAACCATGGAGGTGATAGAATCTCCTGCCAAAATGCAGGAAAGGGCAGAAGCCCTGAGGCTGGCCGGCCACACCATTTCTCTGGTTCCCACCATGGGTTTTTTGCACGAGGGGCACCTGGAGCTGATGCGGGTGGGGAAAAAACATTCCGATAAGCTGATCATAAGCATATTTATAAACCCCTCCCAATTTGCTCCCAACGAAGACCTTGGCCGGTACCCCAGGGACACCAAAGGCGATCTTGAAAAGGCCCGAAAAGTTGGCGTGGATTTTATCTTTTATCCTTCCGTTCAGGAAATGTATCCGGAAGGGTATCAGACAAACGTCCGGGTGAAAGGGATCACCCGTCACCTCTGCGGCATTTCCAGACCTGGTCATTTTGAAGGGGTCACCACAGTTGTCGCCAAGTTGTTCAATATCACAAAACCGCATATGGCCGTTTTTGGACAGAAGGACTTTCAGCAGCTGACGGTTATCAGCCAGATGGTCATTGACCTCAATATGGACATCCAGATTGTCGGTGTTCCAACTGTCAGAGACCCGGACGGGTTGGCCACCAGTTCGCGCAACAAGTTCCTAAGCCGAGAGGAACGGATATCCGCACGCTCGCTAAAAAAATCACTTGATCTGGCCGATGAAATGTTCAGGAATGGTGACAGGGATGCCAGGGTTATCAAAAAGGCGCTTGAATCATTTATACTCAGACATCCTCATACCGAGATCGACTATGTGACCCTTTGTGACCCCGTGACACTTGAAGACATTCAAACCCTCACGGATGAAACCCTCGTGGCCCTGGCCGTGAGGGTCGGAACAACAAGACTGATCGACAACTGTGTCCTCCACAGAGACCCCGATCAAATCATCTCTGAAAACTGAGTTTGATTTTTTAAAACATTTCAAATCGAAAGGAGCACTTTTATGAAAACATCAGATTTTCTCTTTACCTCCGAGTCGGTTACCGAAGGGCACCCTGACAAGGTTGCTGACCAGATATCCGACAACATCCTGGACAACCTACTTGCCCAGGACCCGAGATCCCGTGTGGCATGTGAAACAATGGTTACCACTGGCATGGCCATCATCGCGGGCGAAATCACCACCGAGGCCTATGTGGATCTGCCGGGGGTCGTGAGGGAAACCATCAAAGACATCGGGTACCACAACTCATCCATGGGTTTCGACTGGGAAACCTGCGCCGTCATCTCCACCATAGACAAACAGTCCGCGGATATCGCCGTTGGCGTTGATGAAGGAAACGGTCTTTTTAAGGAGCAGGGAGCCGGCGATCAGGGGTTGATGTTCGGGTATGCGTGTAAAGACACCGAGCCCCTGATGCCCATGCCCATATATCTTGCTCATGGTCTCACAAAAAGACTATCCGATGTTAGAAAATCTGGCCTGCTCCCATGGATGAGACCGGATGGAAAGTCACAGGTAACCGTAGAATATGTGGACGGAAAGCCATCCAGGATTCACACGGTGATAATAGCCGCGCAGCATGGCCCGGATGTGGATTACGACACGATCCGGGAGTCAATAATCGAAAAGGTGATCATGGAAGTGATCCCAAAAGAGAAACTGGATAAAGACACACAGTATTTCATAAACACCACGGGCCGGTTTGTGACAGGAGGGCCTTTGGGGGACTGCGGTCTTACCGGCCGGAAGATTATTATGGACACCTACGGGGGGTTCGGTTACCACGGCGGCGGGGCATTTTCCGGAAAAGATCCCTCAAAGGTGGATAGGAGCGCCTCATACATGTGCCGCTACATTGCAAAAAATATTGTGGCCGCTGGGCTCGCCGCAAAATGTGAGATACAGGTGGCCTATTCCCTTGGTCGGGCTGAACCCGTCTCCGTTCTGGTGGGTAGCTATGATACCGGCGTTGTTTCCAACATGGAACTGACCGAAATTGTAAAAAATAATTTTGACCTCCGACCGGCCGCAATCATCGAAAGGCT
>JAUVRS010000255.1 GCA_030597505.1 Desulfobacteraceae bacterium | reverse complement strand
TTACATCACCCTTCAATACGCCCCCCTGGATGGCCGCTCCAATGGCAACCACCTCATCGGGATTAACGCCTTTGCTTGGTTCTTTTCCAAAAATGTCTTTAACCTTTGCCTGGACCTTGGGCATCCGTGTCATACCGCCCACCAGGACCACCTCATCAATATCGGCCGCATTGACGCCTGAATCTTTGAGAGCCATTTTACAGGGTCCTTCCACTCTCGCTATCAAGTCATCCACCAAGGCCTCGAGTTTAGCGCGGGTCAATTTTATGTTGAGATGTTTGGGGCCACTGGCATCAGCCGTAATAAAGGGAAGATTCACATCCGTCTCCATCGACCCGGACAGCTCTACCTTAGCTTTTTCGCCCCCTTCTTTTAACCTCTGGAGGGCCATTTTGTCATTTCGAAGATCAATCCCCTGATCTTTTTTAAATTCATCTGCCAAAAAATCGACTATCCTGAGATCAAAATCCTCGCCACCCAGGTGCGTGTCACCGTTGGTCGATTTCACTTCAAACACACCTTCACCTATTTCCATAATAGAAATATCAAAAGTGCCGCCGCCCAAGTCAAAGACCGCGATCTTTCTATCCCCCTTTTTATCAAGACCATAGGCAAGGGATGCCGCCGTCGGCTCATTGATAATTCTTTCCACCGTAAGCCCCGCAACCCTTCCGGCATCTTTGGTGGCCTGCCTCTGGCTATCATTGAAGTACGCCGGCACCGTAATCACGGCTTCCGTGACCTTTTCCCCGAGATAATCCTCGGCGGTCTCCTTCATTTTCTTGAGCACCATGGCAGACAGTTCAGCAGGGCTGTAGTCTTTGCCCTTGATGCTAATGCCCGCATCTCCGTTTGACGCCTTTACGATCTTGTATGGAAGTACCTTGATATCTTTTTGCACCTCAGGGGAATCATACTTCCTTCCTATAAGTCTCTTAACTGCAAAAACCGTATTTTCGGGGTTGGTCACAGCCTGTCTTTTGGCGGTCTGCCCAACCAGTCTCTCGTTGTTATCTGTAAAGGCCACCATTGAGGGTGTGGTCCTGCCTCCCTCTGCATTGGCAATCACCACGGGGTCGCCACCCTCCATTACAGCCACACATGAATTGGTGGTCCCAAGATCAATTCCTATTGTTTTTCCCATTTCTTTGCCTCCTTAAAACCACGACTTTTTTGACTTTAGATACAGGGGACATGACTCATTTATCTATCCTGCATCGCTCGCCTTTTCTGATCAAGACATATATTCTAGGTCTTGTTTTTGCTAATTATAACCATTGAAGGCCGTATAAGCCTTTCATTGAGAAGATACCCTTTTTGAAGTTCTTGGATAACTGTCCCAGGCCTAACAGAGCTTTCTTCCAGCTGTGATACAGCCTCATGAAAATTGGGATCAAAGGACTCGCCCACGGACCTAACCGCTTTCAACCCTGCCTTTTCCAGAGTGTCCATCAACCCCTTCAATGTCAACTCCACCCCTTCCTTCAGGCCATCAATTAAGTTGACTTCTTCGCTGTGGGTTATGGCTTTTTCAAGACTATCCGCCACAGGCAACAACTGTTTGATGAGCGATTCATTTGAGAATTTCGCCAACTCCGTCTTTTCCTTTTGTGCTCTCTTTTTTAGGTTTTCAAGGTCCGCCTGAGAGCGGAGATAAAGGTCAAAATTCTTTTCTACCAACGTCTTGACTTCTTTGACCTTTTCAATCAATTCCGCTTTGGTCATTTTCTCCAGGGGGACTTCCTTTTTCTCATGAGTTTTCAGTTCATCTTCCCCCCTGGTTTGTTCTTTTGATTCCTCTTGAGAAAACTCTTCGACCTTTTGTTCCTCTTTTTCCATGACAGGTTGAACCACAGCCACTCCTCATTAATACAATCGTTCATTTAATTCTGCAAAACTATCCGAAACATTAAGCATCGAAAAAAGTTTTGTCAAGAGACCCTTGGGGCCCTAGAGGCACCTCTTGTTGGCTCCATTTTCCGTCTGAGCTCAGCTATCAATTGGGGGGCGTACTCTTTGGTAAGACGACGCGTTTCTGCGTCGTTGGATCCGGTGGGTTTGATAAAAAGACCATCAGCGCCGGCCCTGAATATTGCCACGGCGTCAGTAATCAAGGCTTTCCTGGTATAAAAAACCGCGGGGACATCAGAATAATATTCTCTGGACCGTCTGAGGTTTGATAGGCCATACTTTCGGTTTTGTCCGATTCTATTGGAAACATCTTCAAACAGGGTCCGCCAACCGTCCACAATAGCAAACAACTTTCTCAAATATTCATTTGTGACGTCCCCATCATGGTCCTCCAGCCCCTCATAGACCTGTTCCAAGCTGGGAAAACCGGCAATTCGCTCCTCAAGCTCTTTTTTTGGTTTTTGGGAGGGATCGACCACATCTTCATCTTTCCCCCACAAATCGAGCAAGAAAAGGCCCGGTGCCTCTTCTCCCAGTCCCGCCATGGCCTCATCAAAGGTGTATACCTGCAAAAATTCCATATCAGGGGCGCTGGGGGAGATTTCATTTCGCACAAGATCATGTTCAAAGTCGGAGTCGTCTATAACGCATACAATGGGTTTCATTTTCGGTAGTCGTTCAGGAGTTCAAAGGTTCAGGCCTGCCCGCCATCGCGCTTTGAACAACCAGCCACTACAGCCCGTGTCCCGTGAGTCTCTCGAGGGCCTCCAGATACTTCCCCCTTGTCCTCTCTATGATTTCAGATGGCAGTCTGGGGGGGGGCGGTTTTTTTGACCAGTTTATTTTTATCAGATAGTCTCTCAAAAACTGCTTGTCAAAACTCTTTTGTGGTCCACCGGGGGCATACTCGTCTATTGGCCAGAATCTTGAAGAATCCGGTGTGAGTGCCTCGTCGATCAGGATCAGCCTGTCATCCACGATCCCAAACTCAAATTTTGTATCTGCCACAATAATACCTTTGCCGGCCGCAAAATCCCTCCCGAATTTATACAGCCGGAGACTGATCTCCCGGACCTCTTCTGCCATCTTCTTTCCAAGGATATCCACGGCCTTTTCAAAAGGGATATTTTCATCGTGCATACCATCGACCGCCTTGGTAGAGGGTGTAAAAAGGGGTTCTGACAATTTATCCGACTCACCCAGGCCTTCCGGGAGCGGTATCCCGCATACATGTCCGTTTTGGAGGTATTCCTGCCAACCTGAGCCGGAAATATATCCTCGCACAATACACTCGACAAGCAATGGCCTTGCTTTCTTTACAAGCATGCTCCGTCCCTCAAGCTGTTTAGCATACTGATGACAGACAACCGGAAATTTATAAGGATCACTGCTGACCAGATGATTCTCAACAATCGATTCGAGTTTTTTAAACCAAAAAAGGGATATCCCTGTTAGGACCTTCCCCTTGTCAGGGATTGGCTCCTCCATGACCACATCAAACGCGGACATTCGGTCGGTTGTCACAATCAGCAGTTCATCATCGATCTCATAAACATCCCTTACCTTGCCCCGTCTCAAAAGGGTCAGGTCTTTAAAGTCACTTGCTTTCATTGCATCTGAACTCATAATCGTATCTCCTTTGAACAGTCCAGTCTCTTAGATCACACATGGGGACTGGCTCCGCAACCTTCTTTCTTATTTCTCATTTCCCACCATTCTTTTCAGATATTCCCTGTAATACCGCAACACGCTGTTTCGGAAAGACACGGTCTCGGCAAAAGGCGGTATGCCCTTATATTGTTTGACCCGATGGGGACCCGCATTATACGAAGCCAGCGCCAGGCTCATGTCTCCCTTTTGAGTTGTCATCATTTGAGAAAAATATTTGTAGCCATGTTCAATAGCCTTGGCCGGGTCTAGGCGGTCATCCTGTGCGTTGTCCAACAGTTCTTTTTTGTATCGGGAAAACAACTGGACACGTTCTTTCCGGCAATCACGTGACATCCGCATATACTTCCTGGCAAGTTTTGCAAATTTCACTCTGTTTTTCTCGGTAATCTGTGAAATGAGTCTTATGGCCTTTTGTTTTAACTTTCGCTCTTTTTTCAAAAGGGATACAGCCTTGTCAAAATGGGGCGGCTCAAAGACATTTTTCATCCCCAGCCCCCTTGCGGTCCTGGGCATAATCTGGGTCAACCCCGCAGCCCCCACATAGGACACGGCCTTGGGAGAAAAATTGGATTCCCTCTTCATCAGGGCCATAAAAAGCAGCGGATCCACATCATATCCGGCCTTCTTCTGTTTGCCGCCCATTGCTGCGACCAGTGATGCATAGCGGGAGCCCGGCCACCCAACAACATTTTGCCACGTTTTCGCTGGATCTGATCCGCTTTTGGGTCTTTGCTTGTCAAGATCAAACGCTTTTAAGGCTTCCGCCGAGGCCTTTTTTGCAAAATCCCCAAACACATAGTTGACAAATCTTACATTTTCCGGGGTCAACGAGGGAACCCTCGCGTCCAGCCCCCGG
>JAUVRS010000006.1 GCA_030597505.1 Desulfobacteraceae bacterium | reverse complement strand
TATTCGAGACGCAGCGGCCCAATGGGAGAATACCACCTGACGCCTGCACCCGCGGATTTCTTGATGCCACTAAAGGTCCAGCTCTGGTCCTTTGAAAACACGTTACCTGCATCAAAAAATACAAGACCCACCAATCCCTGCTCTTTTAGTAGGGGGAACCGAAATTCAGTGGTGTAGGCCATCATCTTTTCGCCCCCTATCCTATCACCAGTATTAGGATCGGTGGGGGAAATACTCATATAGTCATAACCACGCACAGTATTTATTCCACCCAGAAAAAATTTCTGATAAACGGACAAGTTCCCTCCGGACCTCCTCTGGACATAACCCCACTGTCCGCGAACCAGAAAGACCGTGTCCCATATAACCGGGAAAAACCAGGCCGAGTTGGCACGATACTTGTTGAAATACTCATCCCCTTGCAGGATTCCCCCGGCATATTGACATGATGCCGAATTGACGGAACCCGTACTGGGATTCCAGCGCCTGTCCCTGCTGTCCCGTCTCATTCGGAAAGTCATGCTGCTGGTCACACTCCGACCTTCCATATCTTTGAGTACTTCAGAGGCGGTCGGTAAGACGTCAGAGATGTCTGCATCGTCATAATCATACATTACCGAACCTCTGGTACAGTCATCGATGCCTGTGGGGAACCCAAGTCTTACGGCCCCGCCCAAACTTGCCCTTGAATAATCAGGATATTCCTGGGTCCATTTATAGACATCAACGCCTAGGGAAATTGGTCTATTAAAAAGCCACGGTTCAACAAACTTTATATCAAACTCAGTTGCTTTCACCCCAATCCTGGCGGACCCTTGTAGCTTTTGCCCATATCCGAGAAAATTGTCATCGGCAATTTGAAACTGGATAAAAGCCGAATAGGCCGAACTATATCCCGCACCAACACTAAAAGTACGGGTGGCCCTTTCCTTCACTTTGACATCCAGGTTCATCAGGTCATCACGACTCCCCTTTTTTGTCTTAATCTCCACGTCCTCAAAAAAGCCCAGACGGTTGAGGTTTTCTCTGCTTTGTTTTAAGCCCTTTCCGCTGAAGTAGTCCCCTTCAATTACCTTCAATTCACGACGTATGACCTTATCCCTTGTCCTCGTATTGCCGGTAATATTGATCCTTTCAAAGCGAACTTTTTTCCCCTTTGAAATTTTGTAGGTAATGTCTGCGAGAAGGGTCTTTTTCTGCTCCGCTATCAGAGGCGTTACCTCCGCAAAGGCATAACCCTTATTTGCGTAAACATCTCTGAGCGCCAGCACATCCCTCCGCACGATCTCTCGATTAAAGACCTTGTCTTTCCCTACCCGAACCTTTTTCAAAAGCTCTTCGGGAGGCTCTATCAGATCTCCCTCAACCGCTACCTTGCCAATATCATATTTGGGTCCCTCTTGGATCTCGATAGTTAACACGAGACCGTCCAATTTTTTGTCATAGGTGACCTTTGGTTCACCCACCTTTGCCTTGATAAAGCCATGATTATGGTAGAAAGAGGTCAGTTTGTGGACATCATACTCCAGCATTTTTTTATCCAGAAGCCCTCTCTTCGTGATCCACGAAAGAAACCACTTTTCCTTGGTCACCATCACGTCTCTCAGTTCATCATTATCAAAGGCTGTGTTTCCAATAAACTGGATTTTTTTTATGTATACCTTTTCATGTTCATCGATATCATATTCCAGCAGGATCTGGTTGTCTGGGATGGGTTCGGTTTTATCCCTTATTTCTACGTTAAAGTATCCTTTTTGTCGATAGAATTCTTTGAGTCTATTTATGCTTTGTTTTATTTCATTATAGTCCAATATGGAATACAGGCTTATCCCTACTTCCTTCTTGAGGTCATCATCATCCACCTCTTTGTTTCCCTTGAAAACGATTTTCCCTATGGAAGGTTTTTCGGTCACGACGAAGGTCACGACTTTCCCTTTCGGGCCGTCCTCGGTCTCCATCTTGACATCCTTAAAAAAACCCATCTTATAGATATCCCGAAGATCCTTATCGAGTTTGTCAAGGTCGAGTTTGTCCCCGGTGTTAGACCTCACCACAGCCAGGATGGCGTCTTTTTCTATGCGCTGGTTGCCCCGGACGTGAACCGAATCGATCTGGACCACGCCTGTGATCTTGTTATCGATGCTCACTGCAATGCGTTTGACCGTATCGGCCAGGAGGTCAATATCTTCCGCAACCATAAAGACAAAAAAAGGCGGTTTGGTTTCTGACACATCAACCACCTCTAAATCTATACTGGCCTTATTCCCGACCTGAGTAAGGCTTCCGGAGGTCACCCAGTCAGCATCAAGATCTTGGCCCAATCGTATGAGACCTTTTGTTTCTTCTGCTAACAGAAATGCCCGGGGATGTTTGTTGGTGACCTCCGGATCGATCACTTGAAAACCCATTTTCCCCAGACGGGCGGCCAACATTTTCTGCAAACCGGTCCGGAGATGATCCAGAGTTTTTGAGGCGTGAACCCTGAAAGGTAATATCACCACCGTTCCTCTTTCTTGGGCCGTCAGCTTCTTTGGTGCCAAAAAACCCAGTACAATCACAAACAATACTATCGGCAGGCAGGCCCCACACCACCTGTTGAAAATGCGACCCAGCCTTGTATCGAGGCATGTATTGGCACCCATATCAGCTCTGCCGCAGCCTTCCATCCACTATCTCCATCTGCATTGACATTTTCTCTGCCAGTCTGTGGTTGTGGGTGGCTATAACCATAGCAACCCCCTCCTCCTTGTTAAACCGAAGAAGCAGATCAACCACACCTTCACCCGTCGACCAGTCAAGATTTCCGGTGGGTTCGTCTGCCAGAATCAATTTAGGCCTCATAATGATTGACCGGGCAATGGCCACCCGCTGCTGTTCTCCCCCTGAAAGTTCACCTGCGCGGTGTGTCATACGCGTCTCAAGACCCACCTTTACCAGGCATTCCTTTGCCATCCCCATGGCCTTTCTCCTGGGGTAGCGAGCAATCAGGGCAGGCATCATGGTGTTTTCCAACGCATTAAACTCGGAAAGGAGATGATGAAACTGGAACACAAAGCCTACCCTCCTGTTTCTGAAACGGGTGACCTCGGTTTCAGTCATCCCGTAAAGCTCCTGTCCCTCGAACCTGACAATGCCCTCCGTGGGTGGCTCCAGGCTTCCCATGATGTTAAGCAGCGTGGATTTTCCCACCCCTGAGGCCCCCATGATGGCAAGGGTATCAGCGGGGTTCAAGAACAAATTGATCTCCCGTAACACCTCAATAATGTTCCCGTAGTGGGCAAAAGACTTATTGACATTTTCGAGGCTAAGCATCCCTCCAGGACCCTTTCTATTCATACCGTATCGCCTCCACCGGGTCCAGTCTTGATCCATACCAGGAAGGGTATAGGGTTGCAACAAAGGAGATAAACACTGCAGACAAGGCAACAAGCGACACATCAATAAACTCGACCTGCACCGGAAGCGTTGAAATATAATAGACATCCGCCGGCAGGCTGATAAACTTGTATTTTCCCAGCAGGTGACAAATCCCCAGACCCACTGTAAGCCCCGCTATCGTTCCTACCAGCCCCCCCAGCAGACCCTGGATCATAAAAAGTGACATAATGCTCTTGGCTGAAGCCCCCATGGCCCTCAGGATGGCAATATCCCGTGTCTTTTCCATGACCACCATGACCAGAGTACTAATAATATTCAAGGCCCCGACCAGCACAATCATCGTCAAGATGACAAACATGGTGATTTTTTCCAGTTCGAGGGCAGAAACCAGGCTCCTGTTCATGACCTTCCAGTCTTTTGTCCAGTAAGGATATCCCAGTTCTGTCTGGATCTGCCTGGCGATCTTGTCTGATTTGTCTATGTCTTCCACCTTGACCTCAAGGCCTGTCACCCGGCCTTCCAACCCCAGAAAATCCTGGGCCTCTTTAAGGGAAACAAAGACCATGGAGGCATCATATTCATACATTCCTGAATCAAATATCCCGGTAACCTTGAATTTCCGAGTATTTGGTGATCTCCCCAGAGGCGTTAGCTTTCCCTCCGGAGAAAGCAGGGTGACCATGTCACCGGGGCCAACCCCTATCTGTTTTGAAAGTTCACGGCCGACCACAATCGCGGGAGATCCTCCCGCCTCCCCCTCAAGTGAGGCCAGAGACCCCTCTTTTATCATTTCATCAAAGCTCACAACCTTGGCTGCGTTTCCCGGGTCAACCCCTCTTAAGAGTGCCCCCGAGGCGTTCCCCAGATTATTGGCCATAATCTGAGCATATATAAATGGAGTTGAGGCCACAACACCATCCAATTCGTTCACCCTTTCGGCAATTTTTTTGTAATCGTCAAATGCGCCGCCATACTTTAACACCAGGATATGCGAGTTGACCCCCAATATCTTGGACATCAAGTCGGCCCTAAAACCGTTCATCACCGAAAGGACCACAACAAGGGCCATAACCCCTACCATCACCCCCAGAACAGAAATCACCGTAATAACGGATATAAAGGTCTGTTTTCTTTTGGCCCTGAGGTATCTTAGTGACAAAAACAGCTCAAACATGCCTATGTGCGCTCCAATCCCCAAAATCAGATCCCTATCATGGACCTGTTCTGTGGCAAAAAACAGTAAAGAATCCTGACCCGGAGGACTGGGGTTGTCCTAATTTAATCAAAGCTGCGGTACATTCCGAGAAGTGGAAACCCTATTTGTCTTTATTTTCCTCGAATGTTTCATCCCCGGAACCGGTTTCAATCGACCGCATGTGGGGAAAGAGAATGACGTCCCTTATGGAAGGAGAATCGCTCAGCAGCATGACGACCCTGTCAATCCCTATGCCTTCTCCCGCGGTAGGTGGCATCCCGTACTCCAGGGCCCTCACATAATCCTGATCCATAAAGAGGGCCTCCTGGTCTCCTGCCTCCCGAAGAGCAACCTGGTTTTGAAATCTCTCTTTCTGATCTATGGGGTCATTCAATTCCGTAAACGCGTTTGCTATCTCCCGGCCCCCAATAAAAAGCTCAAACCGGTCAGTGAGATCGGGATTTTGGTCGTTTCGCCGGGAAAGGGGTGACACCTCGGTCGGGTAACCGATGATAAACGTAGGCATGTTTAATTGCGGCTCAACCAAATGGTCAAAGAGCTTTGTAAGTATTGTACCATGGCCGTCTCTTGGCAACAGACTGATCTGAAATTCCATGGCCGCTTTTGCCGCATCTTCCCTACTGTGAAACGCCTTCTCATCGACGCGTCCCGTATCACGTAGCGCATCGAACAGGGAGATCCTGGGCCAGGGAGGTTTAAAATCGATAGTCATGCCCTGATATTCAACGACCAGACTCCCCAGGTTTTCCATCAGGATGTGCGTAAAGAGTTCTTCGGTCAGGACCATCAGATCTTCATAGGTGGCATAGGCCATATAGAATTCCAGCATGGTAAATTCCGGATTATGTTTTATAGAAATACCTTCATTTCTGAAACTCCTGTTTATTTCAAAGACCCTTTCAAGACCGCCCACCACAAGCCTCTTGAGGTAAAGCTCAGGGGCCACCCTCAAGTAAAGATCCATTCCCAGGGCATTGTGAAAAGTCTTGAAAGGTCTGGCCGTAGCCCCCCCCGGTATGGGCTGCATCATGGGCGTTTCCACTTCCAGAAAATCTTTATCAACGAGAAACTTCCTGATGGACTGGATGATCTTACTCCTTAGCACAAAAACCTCTTTTACGTGATCATTCATGATTAAGTCCACGTAGCGTTGACGGTACCTCGTCTCCACGTCTGTCAAACCGTGCCATTTCTCCGGCAAAGGCCGCAGCGATTTACCGAGAAAAACAAGCCCTTCTGCCAGGACGGTCAGTTCCCCGGTTCTGGTACGGAAAAGGCGACCCTTTATGCCGATATGATCTCCAATGTCCATCAGCTTGAAGATCTTAAACCCCACATCATCCACCTTGTTTTTCCTGATATAGGCCTGTATACGGCCTGTCCGGTCCTTGATGTGAAAAAATGAGGCCTTTCCAAAGTCACGACGGGAAATTATCCTGCCTGCAAAGTTATATAAGCCGCTCTCCTTCTCCAGGGTCTCTTCTTCCATATCACCAAATCGGTCTAAGGCCTCAGAAATTGATATATCGGGGCGATAGCCCGAAGGGTAGGGGTTCACCCCCATGGCCTTTAGCTTTTCTGTCTTATTGATCCTCTCTTGGATAAGCGAGTTCACATTTTCCATATCTATGTCGTATCTCTTCCTGTCAGTGGTTATGGCTCCTGCAATGTCCCAAAACTATCTCATTTCTGGATGGACACAGGTAAACACATTTTTTTAGTCCAATTGGTATCCGGAGTCAAGGCGAAACAAATGTTAGGAATTCTCGGAGGAAATGAGGTCTCTAATTATACTCTGACCTATTTGTGTTATTATTTTTTTGAAAAAAGAGATCATTAATGGTAAAGAATTCAGGTTGATTTCTCAAATAGCCCCAGAATGGGCATTAACATCTCACAGGAAGGGAAAGGGGTAACCATGACAGCCTTATTGTGGACGCCTTCAGAAGAGCGCATTAAAAACACCAATATGTACCGGTTTATGAGCTTTATCAATAGTAGGTATGGCAAGGACTTCACCGAGTATAGTCCCCTCTATGAATGGTCAATTGAAAATATCCGGGATTTTTGGGCATCCATGTGGGATTTTGCAGAAATCATCGCTTCATGTCCATATGATGAGGTGATTGATGATCCCGGCAAGATGCCGGGGGCCGCCTGGTTCTCGGGCGCGAGACTCAATTTTGCAGAGAATCTTCTTCGATACAGAGACGAGAAGATAGCCCTTATTTTCAAAGGGGAAGCTCAGGATTCAATCAGAATGACCTATTCCGAACTTTACGATGAAGTGGCACGTGTCGCCAAATCCCTCAAGGAGATGGGTGTTAAGGCAGGAGACCGTGTGGGCGGTTTTGTGCCAAACATGCCGGAAGCCATCATTGCCATGCTTGCCACCACCAGCATGGGAGCAGTCTGGTCGTCTTGTTCTCCTGATTTTGGAATAAAGGGGGTCCTTGACCGTTTTGGGCAGATCAAACCCAAGGTCCTGTTTACCGCCAACGGGTATTCCTTTAAGGGGAAAAAAATAGATTCCATCGAACGCGTTTCCACTATCCTAAAAGACCTTCCTTCCATTGAAAAGGTGGTGGTGATTCCCTACACCGAGGAGGACCCGGATATCAGCTCGATCCCAAATGCTGTATATTACAGGAATTTCAAATCAAATGATCCCCACATAGAAATCGAATTTGAACAACTGCCCTTTGATCATCCCCTTTACATCATGTTCACCTCGGGCACTACGGGTCTTCCAAAATGTATGGTGCAGAGCGCAGGAGGCATTCTGGTGCATCACCTGAAAGAGTTGATGCTCCATACAGATGTTAAACGGGAGGATAAGATTTTCTATTTCACAACCTGCGGCTGGATGATGTGGAATTGGCTGGTAAGTTCTTTAGGGCTTGGGGCGAGCCTGATTCTTTTTGATGGGAACCCTTTTTATCCCAACCCGGGAGCCTTATGGAAGCTGGCCCAGGATGAAAAAATGACCATTTTTGGAACCAGTGCAGGGTATATCTCGGCTATTATGGGAACAAACGTAAAACCCTCCAGAGACTATGATTTGAGTTTCTTAAAGACCCTCGCCTCAACCGGCTCCCCCCTATCTGTCGAAGGATTTGAGTTTGTCTACCGGGAAGTCAAGGGGGATATACAACTGTCCTCCATCTCTGGCGGTTCAGACCTGAATGGATGTTTTGCCCTTGGGAACCCCATGGGCCCTGTCTATTCAGGGGAACTCCAATGCAGGGGTCTGGCCATGAAGGTGGAATCTTATGATGAAAATGGAAAACCGGTTTTCAACAAAAAAGGGGAACTCGTTTGCAGCGCCCCTTTCCCTTCCATGCCCATTTATTTCTGGGATGACCCTGACAACAAAAGATACCAGGCCGCCTATTTCGATGTATACCCCAAGGTCTGGCGGCACGGAGACTTTATAGAAATAAGAGAAGATACCGGCGGGGTCATTATCTATGGGCGTTCCGATGCCACCCTTAACCCGGGTGGCGTTAGGATCGGCACTGCCGAAATCTACCGGCAGGTGGAACAGATGGAAGAGATCGATGACAGCCTGGTTGTCGGTCAGGAATGGATGGGAGACGTGCGTGTTATCCTGTTTGTCAAACTTGCCGAAGGTCAGGCGTTGACAGAGGAACTCAAAAAAAAGATAAAACAGAACCTCCGCGCCAATACATCGCCGCGGCATGTACCGGCCAAGATCATTTCCGTACCGGAAGTCCCTTATACACTAAACATGAAAAAGGTGGAACTGGCCGTCAAAAAGATCATAGAGAACCAGCCAGTCCTGAACAGGGATGCACTGAGTAACCCTGAAGCCCTAAACTACTACAAAGACATCAAGGAACTCCAAGAAAATTGAATTAAATCAAATTAGGTATAGCTATGACCGGAAAACCCGTAACCCTTTTCCCGCACACACACATTACCTCCCGAGATCTTGAGAAGGTGCTTGCCCATTTCGGGCCTATAACCATCTATCAGCCCTGGTTTATGGAAAATCCTTTGTCGGATCTTGATAAGACCAACGTTTCTCTTGTGCAAATCAAACCCCCTCCCGGGGACAAGAAACCTGACGGAAATTTTAAAAAGCTGCTTTCTGAGTATCTGTTATGGATCAAAAACAACCAGGATAAAGGGTACACCGCCTTTTTGAGTGCCTCTTTCCAAGACACCCTCTCAGAGGATACCAGCTGGGAGATAAAAAAGATGGTGAACCAGATAAACAGGGAATCCGGGGATCTACCTCAAAAAAATATCACCAAATGGCATCTCATACTCCATTTGGCCAAACAGTTGGAGGAAAATCGATCCGAGACTACAGTGGCGCTCAAGCGGTTAAAAAACCAGGAATCGCCTCTTGCCGGGGCAATTGGAGATGCGACATCGTCCAAGTCCCTATTGCAGGACCTTCCAAATGAGGAGGCCTATTTTCTGTCAGGGAAACACCATATCAGATCTGTGCTGGAATCCTGGTTCGGTCTATTCGGGGATTATCTTACGGACCATGAAACCCTGCTCACCCTCAATGGACAGGTAATGGATTATGTTGCTGAAATATTTGATGACCCAGACACGTTATTCCCGGGAGACCAAAGACAGTCGAAGCCTCAGGATCCGGCGCTCGGACAAGCCCCAATAGTTTCAAAAATTCTACCCAAACTCCCAAACAGCAAAAAAGAGTCAGTGGACTGGATCGGGTCCCATCTTTCTGGCAAAACCATTATTTTTCTAAAAGGATAAGGGGTCGATCCACCTTGGAAGAATCACGGGAGCAAATCCTAACGCGTGAAGGCTGGACCCGGCAGTTCACTGCCAACGAACCCCGTCTTGGTGAGGCGGTCGAGATGTATAAAGAGGCCGGATTTGAGGTCCATCTTGAGCCGTTTCCCAAACAACAGAAGACACCTGAAAACGCGGAACTTTCACAAGACGCTGACTGTCGTCAGTGCTTTGATGGTTTTGAAGACCAGTATAAGGTAATTTACACAAAACCATCCAGAGATAACCCCGGTCTGGACAAGGACCTCTTTTAAACACCCCCTTTATCATTTATACGGACCAGCCCCACGATTAGACAGATACCTTTCAAAAAAGGTTTTTGTCATCTCGTTTTTTTTATTTCCTACCAAATGTCATGGTGGATCCGATCTTCCCTGTATCTATTTGAGGGTGGTTTTTCCTCTGCGGGATAACCAATAGGTATGAGTGCAAAAGGAATAATGCGATTCGGGATCTGAAGCAGTCTCCTCAACCCATTGATTCTCTCTTCCCTCGGATAGACGCCCAACCAGACCGCACCTAGCCCTTTGGACTGAACAGCAATGAGTATGTTCTCTGTTGCCGCCGAGCAATCTTGAACCCACATTTCTCCATGCACGGCCAGATCAGGATCACCACACACAAGAATTGCGACCGGTGCCTTCTTTATCATTTTCGCGTAAGGATGCACTGTTGGAATCTGATTGAGTGTGTTGCGATCCTTGATGACCATAAAATGCCAGGGCTGTTCGTTGTCCGCCGATGGTGCAGCCATAGCCGCCTTAAGTAGTTCCTTTAAGACGTTATCGGGGACCGCATCAGAAGTATAACTGCGGATACTTCTTCGTGTTAATATCGCTTCCATTTTGACCTCCTTATTGCCTGGTGTACAATTACATCTTTCGGGTTTTATCACAGTTTGTACCACTGTGAACACCCCTGTTAGGCGGTTAAAACAATGCCACGTCCTTTGATCCAAAATAGTTCACTTTGGCAAAAAGGCGCCTATGGTGGCGATTGCCAGAAAGAGCCCCGCCGTCTTTCTTATGGTAAATTTTTCCCTGAGCCAGAACGTTGCCATCAGAGCGCTCACCACAAAACTGAGTTGAGCGATAGGAGTCACCACGATTATTTCCCCCTCTCGAAAAGCGGCCAGAAGGGCAATCAGACCTGTCGAAAGGGTGGTGGCTGTGATGGAGGCATGGGCCCATCCGGTACGAGAAAAACGAGGTCCCCCTTGGGTGTAGAAAGCATATATGTATACGGCGATGTTGAAAAAGATGGCCTGACTGTGCAGGAGCATGGATGGAGCCACACCATGAGACACCCCTATCTTGTAAACGACATTCAGAATACCCAAAGACATCATTGCGGCGATTGCCCACAATATGGAGGCCGCACGATCTTTGGGAATGGCCTTTATGCTCAGGGGAAATTCTGAGAGAAAAAAAATGGAGGACACTGCAAAAAGAAATCCAAGCCCCTTGCGGTAGGTCATTGGTTCATTGAGAAAACAAATGGCCACAATGGCCGTAATCACAAAGCTGATCCTGTAGATAGGGGTGCTGACGCTTGCCTCACCAAGATGAACGCTCTTCATAAAAGCGTAAGTGCCAAAAAAAATGAGAAGACCGGCAATGGAACCCAAAAAAGCATAGGGGGTCCATTCATAGGACCCCTCGATAATGGTCCAAATGGTTACCGTGGGGAAAAAAATGGCCCCCTGGGAGCAGATCATTGTGGCCCGCGAAACGCCTTTTCGAACTGCCCTGCTATAGACAAAATCCGCAATACCGACCAGGAACATGGAAAGGAGTGCGAGTAGAATATAGGAAGGGATCATCCTTTCTCCTTACATATCCTGCAGGGAACGCTCTTCATATTGATAGACCCATAGATGGGATCAAAGGCATCATCCTCGTATCTAACACCACCTTATTTTCACGTATCAAGGGGTTTAGCCTCATCTATGAGCATGATGGGGATATCATCCTTGATCTCGTATAAGAGTTTGCAGCTGTCGCAGATGAGACCGTCTCCGGCATCGGTAAGATAGATGTCGCCCTTACACTTTGGGCATGCCAAAATCTCCAACAATTCTTTACTTATGGCCCTTTCCAGCTCCTCTCATTCCTCAATTTTCATTTTAACCGGGGTCAAAGAAAACCAAATCGAAACATAAACACTGTTGTCTTTGCGCATCGGCTTACCCTGTGGACCTCAAAGGCCATTCTTCTTGGGGGCGATGATCACTAATCTTTCAAAATCTCCCTGACACCCGCCAGAACCCGTTCTACGGAAATATCTTTCATACACGATATATGACTGCACTTCTTTTTGAAACAGGGGCTGCAGTCAAGATCCGTCCTGATGACTTTGTGCCCTCGGCCATAGGGACCGGTCCGCCACGGTGCCGTGGGCCCGAACAGGGCCACCACCGGGCACCCCATGGCCACAGCCATATGCATGGGACCGGTATCCGTACAAACAAGGGTCTTACACCGGCCGTAAAGATACGCCAGACCCTTCAGGCTGGTTTTACCGGCCAGATTGAGGGCATCTCCTTTCATCAAACGGATGCTGTGTTCTATGATCTCCCGGTCATGTTCACTGCCTGTAAATATGACATTGCTGTGGAACTCATCCCTTATTTTGTCTGCCACGACAGCAAAACGTCCCGGTTCCCACAATTTTGTCTTCCATTTGGCCATGGGGTTAATCGCCACCAGGGGGAGGTCCCCAATCCTGCTGGCATCCAGGATCTTATCAATTTTTTTCTTTTCGGATCCGGGGACCGGGATGGAACCTCTTGTGGAAACCGCGTTGCATCCCACATATTCGGCCACCCGCAGATACCTGTCAACCGCGTGCTGGTCGTAGTCAACCGGCAGCCGAGGCTCATTTAGAAAAAACCACCCCCCCTCCCTGGCGCCGCTCATCCCGATTTTTCTCTTTCCCCTTGAAAGCCCGGTCAGAACACCGCTCTTTAGCAATCCCTGGAGGTCGATGACCATGTCATATTTTTTTGCCCTCAGGTTTTTCAAAAACCCCCTGACTTCTTTTAAAACAGACCAGGGTCCCTTTGCTGCTCCCAGAACCTCTCTTCCCCATGACTTTCGCCGGGAGATCATGATCCGGTCAATACCCGGGTGTCCCTCGATGATTCGAAAGGCATCCTCCTCAACAACCCAATCAAGATGCGCACCCGGGAAACCACTTCTGAGAGTCTCCAAGAACGGAAGTGAATGAACCACGTCCCCGATGGCGCTCAATTTGATGATCAGGATGTTTTTTGGAGGCTGATGTTCAAAATTTTTTGGCAAGGTCGTCAGTTTTTCTCTCTTCTGTCGTCTTTAATTATCCACCGCACCGCAGCAAGCAAATCCTTTGCCACATAAAATGGTTTCAACTGGCGGTTGGGAAACACATACGCCAGATCGCCTTTTCCGTATCCGGTCTTAACCAGAACTCCTTTGAGACGGCATCTTTTAGCCAATTCAATATCGCTGACACGATCCCCGATGACATAGGATCGGTCCATGTCAATGTCGAACTTTCTGCAGGCCTTTTGGATCAACCCCGGTTTGGGTTTTCTGCAATTGCACTCGAAATCGCATTCTTCTACTTTTTCCTTTGGATAATGGGGACAAAAAAGAATGTCATCAATGACGGCATCTTCTTTTTGCAACACGAGCCTGAGATGGTTGTGCACCTCATCGACCAGTTCAACGGGAAAATAACCCCTGGCAACCCCGGACTGATTGGTCACGATAATCGCCAGAAACCCGGTTTTATTCAAGAGTCGTATGGCCTCGGCCGTCCCTGGAAGGATCACAAATCGGCTGATGTGGTTTATGTATCCCATCTGCTCGTTTATGGTACCATCTCTGTCCATAAAAACCGCAGGTCTTTTCACTCAAGCTCCTTCTTTAAGGCCACCATTGCCTTCCAAACTTCTTCAGGTTCAATGGATAGCATACACCGGTGATCGGTCGGGCACTCGGATTTCAAACAGGGTGCACACTCAACATCATGCCTCACAATCCTGGAGGGTGACCCCCTCGGGCCGGTGGCATCGGCATTGGTTGAACCGAATATCGCCACAGTTGGCACACCCAGGGCGGCGCTCACATGCATGAGTCCTGAGTCGTTTGTTACAAAAAGCTGACAACAGTTGATCAGGTCCATTGCCTCTCCAAGCGAAGTCCGGCCGCAAAAATTCACCGGCGCATGCCCCATTTCTCTTGTCACTTCCTCGCAGATTTCCCGTTCCTTACTGCTCCCAAATAATAGAATCCTTGCTCCCCACCTCTCGGCGGCCCATTGCCCAATCCGGGCAAAACCATGGGGAAGCCACCGTTTGCTATTGCCAAAGATCGCGCCGGGTCCCAAACCGATCAGATATTCTCCACCCCTGATTCCCTCGGAAGAAAGGAGATTCATGGCTTTTTCCCGGTTTTCCCTCATCACATGGAGGGATGGATCCGTGCCCTTTGCCTTCCACCCCATGGCCCTCAGAATTGCGAGGTAATATTGCACTTGATGAACCTTCAGGATGTTTTCATCCCGAGTCACGCTGTGTGTCAGAAGAAGTCCCCGGCCATCTGTATTATACCCCAGCCTGAACCGGACTCCGCCCAGCCAGGCCAACAGCGCGGCCTCAAATGCATTTTGGAAAAGGATGGCAAGATCAAACTTTTCTTTTCGAATCAATCTGATCACACGGATCATCTCTCCAAGCCCTGTAAGGACCCCTTCTCCTTTTTGAAACGGTATAACATGATCCACAGCTGGGTGGGCCTCAAAGATGGGCAGAACCCATGGCTTTGCCAGAACCGTGATATCGCTTGAGGGGAAGTTCTCTCTTACAGCCCCGAGTGCAGGAAGGCCCATGACCCCGTCTCCCACCCAGTTGGTGGCACGGATAAGGATACGATTGATCATGGATTTGTCAATATGGTTATGGCCTGTCATCTCTGGCTTTCCTTGTGCCCTGCGGATCTCAAACTGAGTTTTAGCGGACCCTGCCAATTTCCGCTCATAGATCCCTCTGGCTATCGGATCCAATGTAAAAACCCTCGGGCAATGGGCAATAGGATTTTGTTTTCCAGCGTCTATGAAACCAAAACCATTGTTCGGGGGTCTTGTTGATATATTTTCCAATGGTTTCAGAAAAGAGCCGCGTATTTTCCTCCAGATCCCGGATCTTGTCACCCGTCCGTATCAATTCAACTTCTTTTCCAAAAGAGACGCGGTATCTGCCGTCGCCCTGCCTCGCAGAGAATATGGGAATAACGGGGGAACCCGTCTTCAAAGCCAGCAGCGCCAAACCTTTGTTTGTGCAGGCTGTTCTGCCCAAAAACGGAACAAACACACCTTCGTACCAATCCACATTTTGATCCATCAGAAAACCGATGGCAACATTCTCTTTTACCGCCTTCAGGACCCTCCTCATGGCCCGTTGTTTTGGAATAACCTTGTTGCCAAACCTGGAACGTAGTTTGCTCATCAACCGTTCGACCGGCGGGAAGTCTATGGGTCTTGCAATTACGGCACCCTTGGCGTCAAACCGAAGAGAAACCGCAGCGGACATTAGTTCCCAATTTCCAAGGTGCCCAGTCAGGATAAATGTGCCCCTTCCCTTTTCAATAGCCGTTTGAAGACGGTTGCTGTTTTCAAAAACCACGTATTTTTTTAGATTTGCGTGTGTCAACCGCAGGATATGAGGGGTTTCGAATAACATCTGGGAAAAATGTATGACGATCCTTGCATTGAGTTCTTTTAAAGCCGACTCGCTCATGTTGTTCCCGTATACATGGCGAAGATTGTCCAGTGACACCTTGATGCGGCCCCCAAGAAGGCTGGTGATGCCCCTTCCAAGTACCTTGCCAAACCACTGCCCCGTATGAAACGGAATCAGAGAAAAAAATCCCACCACCCCATAAAGAACCACATACACCACCGTATCAAGATATTTGTTTTCTTTTAACACCATTTCTGATTATCCCAAAAAAATCGGCTTTCCCTGAGACAAATGTAAATTCAATACACAGATATCCCATCTGTCGGCATACCGGCGAAATATTTTCGATCCGGACCCAGTCCTTTTCTGTTGTAAGGATATAGTCTGCCTTCAGGTCTTTGCCTGTTTGAATTATCGAAACAATTTCCTCCCTATGGAAATGATAATGATCCCTGAACCCCTTGAAATGGATCACATCCGCCCCCAACCCCATCAACGTATCCCTAAACAGTTCCGGCCGGGCGATACCTGCAAAACCCAAGACCCGTTTTCCCTCTAAAGACCAGAGCCCAGGGGTTTTCTTTGAGTAAGGCAGGACGAACCTCTTCGCCTTATGATCTGCAAAAAATACAGGAATTGATGGGAATTTATCTTTCAGAAATTTTCCGTTTTTTTCTCCGATCTCACGATCACTTACCCGGGTGAGGATAAACACGTCTGCCCTCCCCAGCTGATTCACAGGTTCTCTCAAGGGACCCCAAGGGAGGAGGCGGCCATTTCCAAAAGGATTGGCACCATCAATAAGGGCAATATTTAAGTCCGGCTTAAGGTTTAGGTGTTGAAATCCGTCGTCCAGGATAAAAAAATCTGTCCCAAACTTCTCGTGGGCATACAGTCCGGCCAGGTAACGTTTTTTTGAGAGGACCACTGGGATCCCCGGAAGATTTTTTGCGAGCAGATATGGTTCATCTCCGGTCTCACCCTGATCAGCCTTGATGTCATGGCCATCTGATACCTCCAGGACTTCGTTTTGATATGTCCCGCCGTAACCCCTCGAAAGAATGGCCACCCTGTGCCCTTCTTTTTTTGCCCAGACTGCCACCATAGCCACTGCAGGAGTCTTTCCCGTGCCACCGGTCGTTATGTTCCCGACGCTAACCCCAAAACCGGGGAGGCTTCTTCTCCTGGAAAGTCCCCGGTTGTAAGTCCACAGCCGGAGGCCTACCCCTGCCCTGTATAATACAGAAAGAAAGGCCATGGACAGGGACCATGGCCCTAAGGTTGTTTCTTTGTGAAGCTGTGACCAGTCGGGTTTGGTTTTAGGAAAAATCATCATGAACCAATGATTGGCAGCGGCATTCAACCGGTTATAAAGGGCAAGACCCGATCCAGCGCCCCTCCGTTTATACGAACAAATTGCTCTGCACGCACCCCCATGTCATCCCTTATCTCGGGGTTTGATAAAAGCATCTCCATCTTGTTAAAGAGTTCCTGCCTGTCCTCAACTCGCCAGCCCCCACCCGCCTCTCTCAACGACTCGGACATGGCTACAAAATTGTGTGTGTATGGTCCAAAAATAACTGGACACCCAAAACTAGCAGGCTCAAGCAAATTATGCCCCCCCACCGGCACAAGGCTGCCGCCCACAAAACTTACCGTACCGATCCCGTAGATTCGCCCCAGTTCACCCAGGGTGTCAAGGACCAGTACGTCATACGAAACCCTATTTTCCAAAAGAGCTGTTCGCAAAACGGTCTCAATCCCCATTTCCCGGGAAAGAATGTAGATCTCATTGGCTCGCCCAATATCTCTTGGGGCAAGGATAAGACGCAGGCGGGGAAAGGATGTTAGAAGTTTTTCAAAAATTTCCAGAAGAATTTTTTCCTCGCCCGGATGGGTACTACCGGCGACCCACACAAGACTTTCTGGCGCAATGCCAAGCAAATTCATCCAATCGTGGCGTTCTGCCTGCCCCATCGGTTCCCAGTTTCTGTCATATTTAATGTTTCCCACGATCTTCACTTTCCCGGCCCCTACCCCAACCTTCAGAAGTCTCTCAGCATCCAGGTCTGACTGCATGAGACACCATTTCAATGGTTTAAACATCCTTTGGACAAAAAAGGAGAGCCTCCGATAGGATCGAAAGGTCCTTGGGGAAATTCGGCCGTTCACAAGGCTCGCCCTTACCTTGCGTTTTTTCAAGTGATGGATCAGGCCGGGCCATATGTCCGTTTCAACCAGAACAAAAACGGAAGGTTTCAAATAGTTTACGATTCGTCGAACACACCACCATGCATCCACCGGCATGGTGACCAGGGTCTTTACCTTTGACGCCACCGCCTCTCTTGCTATGGCCATACCTTTTGAAGTGGTAACGGAAAAAACAATATCTTTGTCGGGAAATTTTGTTCTGAGTGCGTTTACCAATGAGATGGCCGAAACCACCTCCCCCACTGAGAGTGCATGGATCCAGATATTGCCTTCTCCGGGAACGTCTTTTGGAAACCTCAGGGCCAATCTCTCTGACATCCGTCCCTTTCTTCCGAACGCGACAAAAGGAATCAACAAAACAAGGATGGGTGTCCAAAGGAAATTGTAAAAAAACATGAACATCTCAAGAGGCCTCACGTTGTTCTTTTTCCGAGTTATCCGTGTTAGGTCTTCACAGGAAGCTCTATGATGATCTTTGTGCCTTTGGGATCATTATCCTTGACGCGAATAAAACCGCTGTGATCGATCACGATAGTATTGACGATGGCAAGACCTAAACCCGTCCCCTGTTTTTTTGTAGAAAAATATGGTTCAAAGACTCTTATCTTATCTTCAGGGCTTACCCCCCTGCCGTTATCTGCCACCTCGATTCTCACCATCTGGAGCACCTTATCATAGCTGAGGTCAACGACAACCTCTCCCCTGCCGTTCATGGCCTCAATGGCATTTTCCAGAAGGTTTATCATCACCCTCTTTATTTGCGCGCGATCCAGGTTAAAGACAGGGGTCTCTTTTGAGTCGTTGAAAGTAATCCTCACCTCCTTATGGGCCTCCCTATAAAGACTCAAGGCCTCATCAATAATCTTGCTGATAACTTCCGGAGAAGGGTTTACAGCGGGCATGCGGGCAAAATTGGAAAATTCATTCACAAGCCGTTTTAGTTCTCCCACTTGTCTTATGATCATCTCTGTACATTCCTGAAAGACCGCGTCATCTTTTCCAAGAAGCCCCTCTTCATATCTTTTTCTGCGCCGTTGGGCCGAGAGTTGTATCGGTGTCAACGGATTCTTGACCTCGTGGGCAATACGCCTGGCTACCTCTCGCCACGCGGCCATCCGTTGCGCTTTTTCAATCTCGGTCAGATTCTCAAAGACGGCAACCAGGCCAAGGTAATTTCGTCGATCGTCACGGAGCACATTCAGGGATACGAGTAACGTCAGTCTCTTGTTTTTTACCGACAACTTTATCTGTTTGTTCAGATAACCTTTCCTGAAAAGGCCTTCATCACCCATAAAATCATCGATTATTTTGATGTACTCATGCGAAAGCACATCCCTGAAATTTTTTCCGATCGTCTCCTCTGCCTCTATACCCACCATCCTTTCTGCAGATTTGTTAATCGTGAGAATTTTCCCGTGGCCATCGGCTGACACCACACCAGCAGCCACATTTGCAAGCACAACCTCCATATAGAGCCGTCTTTGATCCAACTCGAGATTGCTCTCAATGAGTTCCCTGTTGGCTTCCTCAAGTCTCTCCTTCCCCGTCTTCAGGTCCATGGTCATCCTATTGAAGGAGTTAACCAGTTCCCCCATTTCATCTTTTCCCTCCAGATCGATTGTAAAATCATAGTCTCCCATTGCAATCCGTTTTGTTCCCTCAGCAAGTTCTTTGATGGGGACTGTTATTTCTTTGGAAAGATAAAAACCAAACCACATCGATGAAAAAATAATAAGAAGAGTAACGATTGAGAGGGTGATCACCTGGCTTATTTTCATGGGTTTTTTGAGCATCTTAAGCTGCTGGTATTCCTGAAGCCCCCTGGAAATGGCCTTCAGACGGTTGACAAAACTGCCTGGGACAAACTTGGCCAGGACGATAAGGCCCACCACTGCCTTGGACTTTGTCCTGGAAAAAATCGGTACAATTCCGGTGACAAAATCCCCGTGCGGAAAAGACTGAATGTGCTGGCTGTCAGTACCTTTGTCCAGGCCTTTCCTTAAGATATCCGCCCCTGGTCCCTTGAATGGACTGACATCAATCCGGTGATCCTGAGATATGGCCCTCGAGGCCAGCTTTTGGGTGATCACCGCCAGAGAGGCGAGGCCAAATTCTTTTTGTTTTTCACTAACAAATCCCTCGAGATCCCCTTTTCGTGAATCAAGCATATATCCTTTATAAGTGATAACCCTGCTAAAATGATTCCCAAAAGAAATGATCTCATCGGCAATCCCCTTGTAGTGATCCTGTCCCACTTCCAGTGAATTTTTCAAAGAGCGTTCGATCTGGAGGCTGAACCAGTTTTCAATGGAAGTCGATATGAATTGCACGGAGACAAAAAATAGAATCATCGTCGGTAATAAGGACAGGATCATAAAGGCCAAAACCAGTTTTGTCCTTAGTTTTGCCCCCATGATATTCTTTCTTCTTTCGAAGAGGAGCTTGACTAGATTTCGAACCGTAAAAAAGAGGAGAAGCAGCAGCAGGATCACATTTATATTGATCAAGGCGAAAACAAGTATGCTGCTTGAAAACGGAAGGCCTTGTCCCAGATCAAAAATACGGCTCCCAATATAGATAAGGACCGAAATCGCGGCAATAAGAAAGATAATCAAATACCTTTCCCTGCGCCGTCTCCTGAGGTCTCGTACTTTTGCCTCTAAGTATTCTTGCATTGGGGCTAACCCGGTTAAACGGTCCGGCCTTATTTACAAAAAAACGGATATTCTTGGGGTTGCACAGCCCGGCCGGGATCCAAAGGTTTTGCGATGAATGATTTTTTGTCAGTATCTGAAATCTATGGTATACCAATCCGTCTCAAAATCCCACAGGGAGAGGAAGAACAGTACATAATGCAGATAAAAGGGAAGTTTTATCTCGTCAAGTTCGGCCATCATGTGTATCTGATAGCGAGTGCCTTTACGAAGGTTACCGAGTTCCGTTACCTTGAGACCTACAATCTCAGACATCAGTTTTTTTACCTCATCGAAATCCTTGACGAAGATCGGTTTTTGTTTCTCTGATAATTTTACCACATAGATCTTTTTCAGATTATCGTATTGGATCTCATGACTAACCTTGAGGTCTGCTATATTCTTGTCCCACCACAGAGTCCTGGTCTCATAAAGTTTTATAAAAAATGTAAAGGTTGTAACGATCCCATTTTCAATGGCCTTTTCCATCTCCTCAGTAAAGCAGCCCGTCACAGTTAAATACAAAAGGAGATCGTCACGGGTGTTGGTAATCACTATATCTGTCAGACGGGCTTCTTCAGCCCTTGCTGGAACGGCAAAGAGTAAACTTATCGAGAAGATCAGAACCAGTGCCGACTTCAACCTTATGCCCAATGAGGCAAAGTGTATCATATGTTTTCCCTGGAGAACGATAAGGGGCATGATCAACAGCGTTAGAGGGTGCCTGAAAAAACCCTTCGAGCTCGGTCGTCGTTCCATGATCGTGGAAGAGGTCTTGTTTCTACGCCTCACACCTTATGCCCTAGCCATTTCTTTTCTTCTGTTGCCTTAGGGATATTTCACCATTTGATTCATCATCCCAACACCTTTTTAAGGATGTCTAAACAGGACAAGAGATTGTGTTGGGGTATAATAGGTGAGAGGGCGTCAAAATGCAAGGATCGATATTTTGAAACGATTCACGGTCAGCCTGGGGTGTGTTTTTATGCAACACGGTCTCAAAAAACAAAAAAGGCATCTTCTCAGCTTTTTCCCGAGAGACGCCCATCAAAACGATTGTGCTTCCGATTTTGTAATTTTCAGGCAGGCGAAGGGTCCAGCCCGCCAAAGGCCGGTATCTTTATTCTTTTTTCAGTACATTCCTGAGGGGTTTCAAATGACACTTCCTTCCAGTGCCTTTTTGACTCCATCAGCCCCCTCAACATGTATTGGTTAAGATAATGTCCGGATTTCTTTACTACAAAATGACCGATTACCGGGGCCCCTACGATCGAAAGGTCACCTATAAAATCCAAAATTTTGTGTCTTACGAATTCGTCATCAAACCTGAGTCCGTCTTCGTTAAGTATCCTGAAATCATCTATCACAACAGCATTGTCAAGGGATCCCCCCTGGGCCAGGCCATTTTCCTTTAGCGTCTGGACGTCTTTCAGAAACCCGAAGGTCCTAGCCCGACTTATCTCTCTTGAAAATTCCCTTCCGGAAAAGGTCATCTCATATTCTTGATTTCTTAAAAGGGGGTGTTCAAAATCTATCATGTAACTAATCTTTAGCTCTTTGGATGGATATATGTGGACAGATCGGGTTCCGTCGTCGACTTTAAAGGGCTTCTTGATCACGATGAATCGTTTTGGCACCTTTTGCTCTCTGACACCTACGCTCTTTATAAGGAAGACAAACGGAGCTGCGCTACCATCCATGATAGGGACTTCCGGTCCGTCAAGTTCCACTATGGCATTATCGATACCCAGGCCAAAAAAGGCAGCCATCAGATGCTCAATAGTGGCCACCCTGCAGCCGTTTAAGCCAATGGTCGTTGCGAGAGTAGTGTCAAAAACATTATCAAAGCGGGCATCAATCACCGGATGACCAGCCAGATCAGTCCTTAT
>JAUVRS010000310.1 GCA_030597505.1 Desulfobacteraceae bacterium | reverse complement strand
TGTTCCCTAACCCCGAACGTTGAACCCAGAACCTGTGAACGGCTACTTTTATTGTTTCTTGAAGATGAGGAGTTGTCTTTGGGTGTCTGTCCCAGGGAGTTTATAGGGGATTGAGTTTTGAAGGGTGAGTTCCTGCGCCTCAATGACCCCCGACCCCTCCTTGAGAATTTTCTCAAACCGGTTTCCCTGGAAGTTTACAAACAGGCCCCCGTGGCGAAGAAAAGGGGCGCATAATGAAAGACACTGCGGCAGGGGCGAGAATGCCCGGGCTGTAACTATATGATATTTTTCAGGATGGAGACTTTTATGTTCCCTTTCAATCCGTCCTCTTATCACTTCTATTCCGGTGAGCCTGGCGGTCCTGATAACGTGTCGCAGAAAATTGGCCTTTTTGGAATTGGCTTCGATCAGGTGAACTTCGAGCCCCGGTCTGGTGATTTTTAGCGGAATTCCGGGAAAACCAGCGCCTGATCCAATATCCAATAGCCTGCCGCTTTCGGGCAGGAGTGAGGATGGGAGCAGAGAGTCGGCCAAAAGCTCCCTGATTATCCCTTGTTTTGAAGAAAGACCCGTCAGGTTTATCTTCTGATTCCATTGCCACAATTCATCCAGATGGATACCGAGAAGATGCAGTTGATCTTTGGACAGCGAAATCCCCAATCCTCCGGCACATTCTGACAGGAATTCTTTTTCCTGCTGGTTCAAGATTAAAGAACCACCCTTCTTTTGATAATTTGAACGGCCTCCTCGGGGGTATCCACCACATTAAATATTTCAAAGTCCGATTCAGAGATAGTACCTTCCCCTATCAGTGTCTCCTTGGCCCAGTCGATGAGTCCGTTCCAAAATTTGGAACCTACCAGTATAACGGGAAAATACCTGATTCTCTTTGTCTGGATAAGGGTCAGCGCTTCAAAGAGTTCGTCAAGAGTCCCAAACCCCCCGGGCATGATAATATATGCCACTGCATATTTTACAAACATGACCTTTCTGATAAAGAAATATTTGAACTCGAGCCGGACATTGGCGAATTTATTTGGTTTTTGTTCATTGGGGAGGTGGATGTGGAGCCCCACTGATTTGCCTCCGGCTTCAGCAGCACCTCGATTGGCAGCCTCCATGATACCAGGGCCTCCGCCCGAGATCACATTAAAGCCGTTTTCAACCAGCAGACGGGCCGCCTTGACCGTGGCCTTATACGTTGGGCTTTTTGGTTTGGTCTTTGATGAACCAAAGATACTGACAGCCGGATAGACTTCCGGCAGGGTTTCAAAGCCCTCAACAAATTCTGCCATGATGTGGAACATCCGCCAGGAATCATTCAGGGTGAGGTCGTCTACCAAATACTGATTTTCCCTCATATCTCTTTATCCTTTCGTTTGAATTATGTGGTTATCCGGGAAAAAAGAATTGATTTTTTCCTCTTTACTGTGTAGTTTTCAAGCAAAATCAGGGAAAATCATAGGGTTATCATCGAACGCTGTCAAGGAATAGTGGACGGTTGTTTGATTGGGCGGAACCATGGGATTTAGCATCATAACAAAAGATAATTTTTTTAGGGGCCGAGATGACCAAGACAAGCCATGGCAAGAAGACTATCTGGCAATGTATTCCAGCCTCTGGCCCGGCATTACCACAGACCCGGATCTTATGATGATTCCCATTGACGATCACCTGGCCCACAGGGGTGATGGTGTGTTCGAGGTAATACGGTGTGTGTTTGGAAAAATATACCAGATGGAGGAGCATCTGAAACGTCTTGACCGGTCGGCCAAGGCGATTTCACTTGGTTTTCTCCCCGGGATCGGGCATATCAAAGAGATAACAAAGGAACTGCTCCTGGTTGCCGGAGAAAAGGACTCCCTGATCAAGATAATTATATCAAGGGGGCCGGGCAGTTTTAGTGCAAACCCCTACGACTGTCCGGAGAGTCAGCTCTATGTCAACGTGTTTCGATTCAGGGGATTACCGGAGGAGTGTTACAGAGAGGGGGTCTCGGTTATTACCAGTGAGACACCCATAAAAAAATCATTTTTTGCAAATATAAAATCGTGCAACTATCTCCCAAATGTCCTGATGAAGATGGAGGCCATTGACGCGGGTAGCAGATATTCCCTGGCACTTGATGAAGAGGGGTTTTTAGCGGAAGGATCCACTGAAAATGTGGGGGTTTTGACCAAGGATGGAATTTTAAAGTTCCCGGGATTTGAACGGACCTTGTCCGGGATAACCGTAAAACGCGTCTTCCAGCTGGCAGATGAACTGGTGAGAAAAGAAATGGTCAAAGATGTAAAATATGCGCCGATAACTCCCAAGGAAGCATATCAGGCCAAAGAAATGTTTCTCACCGGGACATCGATAAACATCCTTCCCGTTGTCAATTATGACGGCATGACCATCGGGGATGGCTCACCGGGTCCGGTTTATTCTGAAATGGCAACGCTTTTATGGCAAGATATGACTGAGAACAAGGAAATACTCACCGGAATTGACTGGTAACCGGGTTCAAGTTTCCAGGTGTCATGTATGCTGTGGATGACACCATAAGAGATATGAGGTCCAGGGTTAGGGTCACCGATTAAAACAATTTATCGAATATGGAATATAGACTTAGAGGAGGTCATAATGGAACGTGTCGCCAGAGTCTCGGAGATCATAAGTGCCTCACCAACCAGTTTTGATGATGCCATAAAGGTCGGCTTTGAGAGGGCCAACAGCACACTGAGGGGAATTACGGGGATGAGGATCCTTGAGCAAAGGGTTTCGATTGAAGATGGGGAGATAAAGGAGTACCGTGTGAGGATGAAGATTATATTTGTGCTTGATCCCTGACCATGGTTTCTATACGGGACCCTTGACCCCGGGCTAAACAAGATGATAGATATGACGTACTCCGGTGGTTAAAAAGACTGGGGTGTTGGAGAAGAATCGGGGGCAGGAAAGAAAGAGCAAGTTTATGGAAGAAGAAAAGGAAAATAAAGCTGCAGGAAGGGATGCGTATGAAGACTTCCTGACTGACGTGAGCAGCCATTTTGCCAGAGGGGGAGAAGAAAAAGACCTTATTGACAGCACGGGCCATACGTCCGTCCAGGAAGACATCCAGGTCAATGTCGGGGAACGTGTGCAAGCGGTCAGGGAAAGCCGGGGCCTGAGTCTTTCGGATATTTCCCAAAGGACCGATATCGATGTTTCCCTGTTGGAGCAGATTGAGGATGGGGCTGTTGCGCCTCCTCTGGGCGTGGTGATAAAGTTGGCCAAGGCCCTGGAGATGAAAATGGGTTATTTTATTTCCGGGGAGGAAAACAGACCCTATACTATTGTTCGGGGGGATGACAGAAAGGTTGTTTCCCGGTATGA
>JAUVRS010000163.1 GCA_030597505.1 Desulfobacteraceae bacterium | reverse complement strand
CGCCAATACACTCGTCTATATGAAAGGGAAAGGGATTGTCTTGCATGAGCCTTCGGTGGTGGCTATCAAGAAGGAGGGAAAAGGTGCCAATAAGGTGCTGGCGGTGGGCAGAGAGGCAAAAATGATGTTGGGACGGACCCCCGGCAACATCGTGGCAATTCGCCCCATGAAGGATGGCGTGATTGCAGATTTTGAAATCACCGAAGCAATGCTTCGCCATTTCATCAGAACCGTACATCACCGCAGAGCTCTGGTCAGACCCCGGATTATTATCTGTGTTCCCAGCGGGATTACCCAGGTTGAAAAGAGGGCGGTTCGCGAATCAGCCGAATCTGCCGGAGCGAGGGAGGTCTTTCTTATCGAAGAGCCCATGGCAGCCGCCATCGGGGCGGGACTGCCGGTTACGGAGCCCACAAGCAACATGGTGGTAGACATAGGGGGCGGCACCACGGAGGTGGCTGTTATATCACTTGCAGGGATTGTGTACAGCAAATCGGTAAGAGTGGGCGGCGATAAAATGGATGAAGCCATTTTGCAGTACATTAAGAGAAAATATAACCTTCTGATAGGGATTGGTACCGCCGAGATCATAAAAACGACCATCGGAAATGCCTTTCCAAGCGAACAGGTGGAAACCATTGAAGTCAAGGGGCGCGATCTGGTCACCGGTATTCCAAAAATTCTGACAATAGATTCGGACGAGGTGAGGAAAGCCATCTCAGAGCAGGTAGAAACCATCATGGAAACCGTCCGCATTGCCCTGGAACAGACTCCCCCTGAATTGGCAGCCGACATTGTGGACACGGGGATCGTGATGACTGGCGGCGGTTCGCTTCTCAAAAACATTGACGTCCTTCTGAGAGAGGAGACACATCTTCCCATAACCGTCACTGAAGATCCTCTATCGACAGTTGTTCTTGGTTCTGGAATGACATTGGATAACCTATCCATCCTGAGAGACGTTACAATAACCTAGGAGGCTGTCCGGGAATGGCTATTTTCCCCAATCTCTACACCGGGCCAGATTTTAGCCATCAAAATATTTCGCTATATTCCTGCGGTTAAAATCTTCACCTTCCTTGACTTTGAAAAAATTTCCCATTTTCGGACAACCCCCTAGAAAAAATACAGCGTAAAGCGGGGATGAGTTTAGACGTTGAAAGATGTAAGAGGTCTTCACAAAATATGGATATGGGTCCTACTTGTCTGTTTCGTGTTGTTCATGCTGTTATCCAGTTCCAGCCAGAGGCCCTCATGGAATCCTGCTGAACAGGTGATTATAGAGATCACCGCTCCCCTCCAAAAAATCTTAAAACAAACGGTTTCTACAGCAGAAGATTTGTGGTTATACTATTTTTACCTGGTCAATCTACGCCAAGAAAACAGACAGCTGAAGAGAAAAATTGATGGCCTACAAGCAGAGAACAGCCGATACCGGGAACTGTTGACCACCCATGAGAGACTCAAGGAGCTTCTCCAGTTTAAAGAGGCAATCGATCGCCCGGTCCTTGCGGCGCAGGTCATTGGGAGAGATCCAACCGGATGGTTTAAATCTATCATTATTGACAAAGGGAAACATGCAGGGTTAAGACCAAATATGCCAGTGGTAAATGCGGACGGTGTAGTAGGAAGAATCGTCTCCATTTCGCCAAATTATTCGAAAGTCCTTTTAATTATAGATCAAAACAGCGGTGTCGACTGCCTGACCCAGCGGTCCAGGGACAGGGGCATCGCAAAGGGAGCGCCCAACGACACCTGCAAACTGGATTATGTGGTTAAATCGAGCGATGTGGCCGTTGAAGACCTGGTCGTTACCTCGGGACTCGGGGGGGGGTTTCCAAAAGGGCTACCGGTCGGCTATATTTCTGAAGTAAGCGAAACCTCAGGAGGACTCTTCAAAGATATCGTACTCAGACCTGCCGTTGATTTTTCAAAATTGGAAGAGGTCCTGGTGATCTTGAAGGAGAACACATGGTCGAACCATCAGGAAAAAAAGAACTGACTTTCTATATTTTTGCGTGGATCCTTGGGCTGATTTTCACACTTGTCAAAGGAGACTTCACCAACCTCGTTGGTTCGGCGTTTTTTGAACTGGATTTTCTGACCATTTTGATCGCTTATCTCTTCCTGGCTTACGGGCTGGCGGCCACAGGAGCCTTTGCATTCGGACAGGGGCTCTTTATCGACCTGCTTTCAGGTGGACCGAACGGGCTTTTTGCCTTTCTTTATCTTTCCGTCTTTGGTGGAATATATCTGGGGTCACGCGTCTTTGAGCTTAATCACCCAAAGGGTCAGGTACTTCTTGTATCTTCAGCAACATTACTAAAGAGATTTATCTTTTTTGCGGTGGTTGTCCTTTTTTCCAAAGAAGCCGTCTTTTCAACAAATTATATGTTGACATCACTTGGTTCAGCAGTATGTACAGGTCTCTTAGCGCCTGTCCTATTCTATTTGCTCAACCACCTCCGGAGAGGGTTCACCAAGGATGACCCCGGGACCTCTCCGGGACATCTGTTGGGTGTCTTTCGTGCGGCTGCTCTGCCCCGCCAGACCGGGCAGGATCGAAAAACCAAGAAACAACAGACTGGGAATTACATTGAAAACATCAGATTTTGATCCCGCCTCCTTCGAGGTCTTTAACAGTCAGATCCGGTGGGCCACCATTTTTGTCCTTGTGGTATTCAGCGTACTGATTTTCAGGCTTTGGTTCCTGCAGATCATAAATGGACCGGTCTACCGGTCCAAGTCAGAGAACAACCGAATCCGGTTGCAGGACATCTCTCCCTCCAGGGGGCTGATATTTGACAGAAACGGTAAAGCACTTGTGGACAATCGTCCTTCCTACGATCTCTATATAATCCCTGAAGAGGTCCAAGATCAGGGACGATTATTGGAAAGTCTGGATGGATTAATAGGGCTTGATCCTCAATCGACTGGGGAATTGCTGGATAAAACCTCCAGGAACCTCCCCTTCAAACCCGTTTGTGTGAAGAGGGATATGTCCCGAAATGAGTTGGCCGTCATCGAAACCAATCGGTTTAATCTGCCCGGAGTTCTGGTAAAGGTGAAACAGCACAGACGGTATATCTCGGGCAATCTTGGCTCTCATCTCCTCGGATACCTGGGGGAAATAACTGAGCAGCAGTTGAGGACCGCGAAATACCCCGATAACAAATCAGGCGACCTGATCGGAAAGTCCGGCGTGGAATGGAAATGGCAGACAACCCTAAATGGTAAACGGGGGGGGGAACAGGTGGAGGTGGACGCGGCCGGTAGAAAAATACAGGTAGTCTCGAAAAGACCCCCTGTCTCAGGTTCAGATGTTTATTTGACAATAGACAAGGGTCTCCAGACCCTGGCAGAAAAATCGCTAAAAGGCAAGCATGGGGCAATTGTGGTCATGAATCCCAATAATGGAGAGATTCTGGCACTGGCGAGCAGCCCCTCTTATGACCCCAATCTCTTTGTCGGGGGGATAGGCAAGATAGACTGGGAAAGGATCATTTCATCCGAAGATTTTGCTTTGCAGAACAGGGCTTTGACGGGGCAATACCCTCCCGGATCAATATTCAAGATCATCGTTGCCCTGGCGGGTCTTCAGGAAGGTGTTATTGATCCAAAAGAAGAAATTTTTTGTAACGGCACCTACTCCCTCGGACGAAGCAACTACCGTTGTTGGAAAAAGTACGGCCATGGCAAGGTCGATTTACACAGGGCTTTGGTAGAGTCCTGTGACGTATATTTTTACAAAATGGGGAGAAGGCTGGGGATAGACAGGATTGCCGATTATTCCAAGAAATTTGGTCTCGGAGTCAAAACGGGCATCGACGTGGGGAGAGAGAAGAGCGGTCTGGTCCCCACCAAGGCATGGAAGTTGAAAAGATGGGGTGTACCATGGCAGGAGGGAGAAACCATCTCCCTTTCTATTGGGCAAAGTTTTATTCTGGTAACCCCCCTCCAGATGGCCGGAATGATTTCAGCCGTTTTTGACGGCGGCGTCCTGCACAGACCCCGGCTGACAAAACGGGTGGGCAACGCCCGAACTGAGACGACCCATGGGATCGCTGCTGATAAAAAGGGGTTTGTAGGGCTTAAACAGACACATCTTGAACTTGTGCGGGACGCGCTTGTGGGCGTGGTAAATGAACCCAAGGGGACTGGTTCCAAGGCAAAGGTAAAAAATATTATTGTTGCGGGCAAAACAGGCACCGCTCAGGTCGTGGCCCTTAAAAAGAAAAATGGGGGTCGTGATAAGGGAGAGGTTCCCTTCAAGTTTAGAGATCATGCCTGGTTTGTGGCAGTTGCGCCCGCAGAAAAACCGGAGATCGCCATAGCAGTACTGGTTGAACACGGAGGGCACGGGGGAAGCGCGGCCGCCCCTATCGCCAGAGAAATCATCAAGGCCTATCTTGGGGCGCAAGGTTAGACAGGTTGAAAAGGTCAAGAGGGAGAAATGTTTGACCGCAGGTTGATCCAAAATTTTGATTGGATCTTGCTACTTCTATTGTTGACTGTGGCGGGGATCAGCATCCTGAATTTGTATAGCGCCACTTATCAGATCAGTAATGAGGTCAGTTCTCGGGTCTTTTTGAAACAGATCTACTGGTTTCTGATCGGATTCGCCCTCTTTTTTTTGATGACCACCTTTAATTACTCTGCCTTAGAACGTCTGGCATATCCTGTCTATTTCTTCTCCATAACCCTTCTTGTTCTAGTGCTGGTTATCGGAAAGACCACTTCCGGCTCCCAAAGGTGGTTGAACCTGGGCCCTGTTTCCTTTCAGGCATCAGAATTGGCAAAAATTGCCATCTTGCTGGTACTTTCAAAGTTTTTCAGTGACAAAGGATGGCATCAGAAATACCGCCTGCGGGACCTCTGGCAACCCTTTCTGCTTCTGTCGATACCAACCGCCTTAATCCTTAAGGAACCCGACCTCGGCACTGCCCTCCTCTTGATCATGGTTTCCTTTTCAATTATCCTGCTTGTCAAGGTAAGCTGGAAGTCACTGGCTATTCTGGTTGTCTCTGTCCTGTCTGTGGCGCCTTTCATATGGTCCGGTCTGAAAGAATATCAACAGATGCGCATCTTGACATTTCTCAGACCCGACATGGATCCCCTGGGTGCCGGGTACCACATAAATCAGTCGAAGATCGCCATCGGCTCCGGTCTCTTTTGGGGCAAGGGGTTTCTGAAGGGGACACAAACGAGATTACATTTTTTACCGGAACAACACACCGATTTTGCCTTCTCGGTCCTGGCCGAAGAATGGGGGTTTTTGGGGTCTGTGATCCTACTCTTGCTATATCTTTTCTTGGTCCTGTGGGGCCTTAAAATAGCCGTAAACTCAAAAGACAAATTTGGCTCACTCCTGGCGGTTGGAATTGTGGCCGTCATTTTCTGGCAGGTTGCAATCAATGTGGGGATGGTTACGGGCCTTCTCCCGGTGGTGGGGAACCCCCTTGTGCTGTTTAGCTATGGCGGATCCTCACTCATATCCACCATGGCAATAACGGGACTGCTCATGAATATCAGCATGAGGCGATTCATGTTCCAGTAAGCCGGTCTTTATGGCCCGTCCCCCACGTCCAAGATTACCTTTAAATCTCTTTTTCTTGCATGAAAAAAGGGGTTGTGATAGAAGAGGCCACTTCGTGTGGATCTTGCACGGGGGGGAAATCAATGCCTTTTTCAACTACCTATATTTTGGTTCAAACCACAGAGGGAACTGATGTTGTAAATCTCACGCCCCAGATCCAAATGGAGGTCCGGAAATCTCTGGTGAAGACCGGCTCCGTCACCGTATTTATTCCAGGCTCTACCGCATCCCTCACCACTATTGAGTTTGAAAGCGGCGCCGTCAATGACCTGAAAAAGGCCATAGAACGGATAGCGCCCAGGGATATCCCATACGATCACAACGAGAGATGGGGGGACGGTAACGGTTATGCCCATGTCAGAGCGGCCATGATGGGGCCTTCACTTCACATACCCATATTGGAGGGAAAGATGGCTTTGGGAACCTGGCAGCAGATCGTCCTGCTCGATTTTGACAATAGACCCCGGAACAGACGAATTGTGATCCAGATATGGGGAGATTAGCACAACCCGGTGCATTGAGAAACGCGTGGGTATACCAAACGCGCCCCACTGCCCACTGCAGGTCAGCGTACCGGGGGCACTTTTTAGCAAAAACGGTTTTTTGCAAAGGCTAATACTATGAACAAAAAACTGACCTTTCCCGACCACGAACTGATGCGCAGTCTCTGCGGAGAGCATAACCAGCACCTGCAGATGTTGGAAAAAAAAACAGGGGCATCCGTTCATGTAAGAGGGAACCTCCTGTTGCTTGAGGGGCAGGATTGGGAGGTAGAACTGGCCGAAAGAGTTT
>JAUVRS010000080.1 GCA_030597505.1 Desulfobacteraceae bacterium | reverse complement strand
TGGGCGACAGCGAATGTATCCTGGACCGAATAAAACGGACCCCGCTTTCTTCTTTGGCCCTGTTATAATATTTTTCAAAGTCCTTTCCATAGGTCCGCATATCCATAAAAAAGATGGCCGTATCCAGGTCCGTATTGCTATGCTCCTTGGCAATGACCGCCTCCTTGATGGCGTACATACAGCAGACAGCAGAGCAATAGGAGTGGTCTCCCTTGTTTACATCCCTTGATCCCACACATTGAAGCCATGCAATCTTTTTTGGTTCCGCATGATCTGACGGCCGTACGAGATGGCCTTCAAAAGGCCCGGTGGCGGAGAGGATCCGTTCAAACTCAGTGCTGGTAATCACATTTGGATGACTGCCATAGTTATAGGTTTCATAGGGTGCGGGATCAAAAGGCTCAAAACCGGGTGCAAGCAGAAGGGCGCCCACCTCGATGGTACGTTCCACAGGCGTCATGTCGTGGTCTACGGCCTCTGCCAGACACGCCTTGACGCATTGGTAGCATTCTGAACACACACCGCATTCAAGACATCTTTTGGCCTCGGTTACTGCGTCTTCCTCGCTGAACCCCTGGCAGATTTCTTTGAAATTTTTCTCCCTCTCATCCAGAGAGAGAGTTTTCATGGGTACCCTGGGCAACGGGGTTTCTCCCCCGGTGGCCGGTTTTTCATAGGACCAGTCTGCTTCTCGGTTTTCTCTCAAATCAATGCCGTTCAGAAAACGGTGGATACTTTCGGCAGCCTCCTTTCCGCACTCGACGGCCTCCACCACCGACTTTGGCCCATAAAAAACATCACCGCCGGCAAATACTTCAGGGATGGGGGTCTGGAGCGTGACGGGATCAGCTTCCAATCCACCCCAGCGGCTGATACCGATTCCATCTTTTTTGGCAAAGGAGAGATCGGCCGCCTGACCGATGGCAACGATTACGGTGTCACTATCGGCTGTGGTCAGATCGGTTTCATCATAGCTCGGGTTAAAGAGGTCTTTTTTATCAAAAACGCTTGTACAGCGTTTAAACTCAATACCGGAAACCTTCCCATTTTTTTGGAGAAATTTCTGTGGACCAAGACTGTTTACGATGGTGATACCCTCTTCAAGGGCCTCTTCGATTTCATAATCCCAAGCAGGCATTCCTTCCCGCTTTTCAAGACAATACAGGGAAACGTCCTCGGACCCCAGACGTTTTGCGGTCAGTGCAACATCAATGGCAACATTGCCGCCGCCGATGACAATCACCTTTTTTCCAATGGTTACGCTGTTTCCGAGGGCGGCATCACGGAGAAAGTCAATGCCTTTGAGGGTCCCGGGGGCGTCTTCTCCGTCCAGATTCAACGCGCGGCTTTGATGGAGACCGGTGGCCAAAAAGATGGCCTGAAAGCCGTCGGATTTGAGTCCTTCAAGGGTAACATCCGTTCCAAATGCCACGCCTGTCTTGATCTCCACACCCATTTTTTGAATGATCTCGATTTCCGCTGCCAGGAGATCCCTTGGGAGGCGATAATCAGGGATTCCCACGGCCATCATGCCGCCTGCCACAGGAAGTTTTTCAAAAACCGTGGGTCGGTATCCGTTTTTGGCAAGATAATACGCAGCGGTGAGCCCGGCAGGCCCCGCGCCGATTATTGCTACCTTTTCTTCCCGTTTCTCCGCTGTCTCCGGGATGTGACTTGTCTCAGCCGAGAGATCCAAATCGGCGAGAAATCGGTGAAGATACTGGATTGCGAGGGGTTCATCCACATCACCCCGCGTGCATGCCCCCTCACAGGGATGGTGACAAACCCGGCCGCATATAGCGGGAAAAGGATGAGATTCCTTAAAAAGTGCGAGTGCCTCCTGGTAGTTGCCTTTATTTATCAGGGCGATATACCCCTGTATGCTCACATGTGCCGGACAGGTGGCTTTGCAGGGGGCGGTCCCCCTTTTGTCGATTGCAAAGGCGCTTGGCATTGCCTGGGGATACAGTTTGAAGGCGGCCTTTTGTTCGCGAAGGCCCTCATCAAAGAGATTGGGGATATCAATGGGACAGACCTTGGTACACTCGCCGCAGGCCGTGCATTTTGAGATGTCAATGTAACGGGGCTTTTCTAGGATCTTGACCTTAAAATTCCCGGGTTCACCGCTGATCTCTTCCACTTCGGTCATGGTCAGAAGCTCGATATTCAGATGTCTTCCGCACTCCACCAGCTTTGGCGAGATGATACACATGGAGCAATCATTGGTCGGGAATGTCTTGTCCAGTTGGGCCATAACCCCGCCGATGGCAGATTTTTTTTCAACGAGATAAACGAGATATCCTGAATCAGCCAGGTCCAGCGAGGCCTGTATACCGGCAATGCCGGCCCCCACGACCATGACAGATCCTTTTGGTTTGTTTTTGCCCATAAGATTGTCTCCTGTATGTCCGGCCTCTCGTCTTGGAGGCTAGGATTTTAAAGGCATCGATGTTGTTCAGAAGATCTTGCGTTTGAATGGGTAAGACCTATGGTAATCTGTTAAGGAATTGCCCGAGGGTGCACTCTTTTCTGCTTCTTTTATTTTTTTATAAACAATAAAAAATGCCACACAGCTCGCCCAAATGTCAAGAAAAATTCCACGATTACGGCGCGAAAACCTTTTATGTAAGAGGGGCTCCGCACGCTCAATCGGATTGCTGTTGCTAGAAACTTTTATGTTTGATAAAATATAAACGACTGAATACGCTTAAAGAGCTGATGGTGGGGGTCCGTGGGGCTGGCTGGGACAGTCAGGGGTGTCAACGAAAGGATCAGATAAATGCCCATTTATGAATATCAATGTAAAGGCTGTGAAAAACGGTTTCAAAGCCTGGTCTTAAAAAAAGAAGAGGAAAAAAACGTGGTTTGCCCGGGGTGTAACGGGCGTGAGCTAAAAAAGCTCATCTCCAGGGTTGCTTATCATGTTTCTGAAAATGATCGGCTCGCAACGTTCGATTCAGGGGCCCGCCACGATGATGGTTTTTACAAAGACAGCCGCAACATCGGGCTGCATGCCAAGAAACGGGCCCAGCAAATGGGAGTGGACCTGGGGAGCGGCTTTGAGGCAAAACTGGATAAACTGAGGACCGACCCCGGCAGCGTCCTGAAAGACAGCGATTAACAAACGGCCGAAGATGACCTGAAACCCGAAAGGTGTTTTTTATGCGTTGTGAAGGAGAGGTGGTCCTGATCTATTATCAGGATCAACCAACGGTTTATGCACGGATAGAATCTATTGAGACTGACATAAAAAAGGATTGGTATCATATAACTCTATTGCTGCTCACCCTGCCCGCCCAGACGATCACATGGATACTTCGGGAATCCTATATAGACGGTGAGTCGTTTACGATGGAGGATGTCCCTGTGAGATTGGAAGAGGTAAAGAAGCTCTCTCCCAGGGTTTCCCCCAGGGAAGATCCGTCCGCATCTGAACCGTCCGGGAAAAAAGAGAGTGCCGGAAAAACAGGAAAAGTCATTCCTTTTAGGAAATGAGAAAATATGGTTCTAAAAACAGTCAGAAAACTTGTGATACGCCTTGTCCTTTCAGTTGGGTTTGCATTTCTTATTTCGCGTTTATTCTTTCAAGGTATGGCCACGATTAAAGTCATGGGGTTTGCCCTGGCACTTTGTGGCCTGGCTTATGTGTTTGAATTTTTGAGAAAGCAGAGTTGAGGAGGAGTACAGCTTGGACTAGGAAGATCCCCCTGTCTGCATCCTGTAATGGGAGAGTTCATATAATCGCTGGCTGAGCAGGGAGAGCGATTCCAGGGCCTGTGAGCCGTCTTCCTCTGACTTGCCTCTGGTTGCCAGAATATCCCTGTTTATATACCGGGCGGCATTTTTGAAGTTGATTTGGGAAATTGCCTCCACATTATCCATAAGACCCAGATCGTGAAGTCTGTGTCCCAGGCGGGTTATGTTTTTCAGAAGGTCGCTTTTTTTCCCGCCGTCTCTCTCCCGCTGAATGAATGAGCGGGTGGCAACCCAATAGGCTTCAAGAAATGTCTTTGCCAGTCCTGCCCAGATGGGGAGATCGTCAAGACCCTGCATGGTGAGGACATACCCGTCTTTTCTTTGTCTCAAATAGGATTCCGCGAGAAAATAATTCACAGCGGTCTCGACCTCTTCCTCCAATGATGGCCCTTCCTCATAGATGAATTCGTTTTTGAAAAGATTTTTTAAAAAACCGTAATCAGTCAAAAGGCCCTTCTTGGTCTTTAGTTCCTCTCTCCCTGCCAAAAGAGAAACAGCCACATAGGCATGGGGGATGAAGTAGTGGATGATGCCGTTTTTGTAATACTCCAGTTTCCGTTTTTTCTCCCCTGCTGCATAGTAAAAAGTTTCCTCCACGTCCCCCCCCTCCAGGGAATCCACAACCTTCCAACCCGCCAGAAGCGTTATGGTTTCCCTTACCGTCTGAGCCAGATTCTGGAGAGGCGGTGCGGCCGGAATATTGTATTCGGTTATAAATCTCAAAAGGCTTTCCGCGGTGGATGTCAGTTGCGAGAGGTTAAATCCCCGGCGGTGTTTGGTGAGAATGGCGGTGGCCACAAGGGCCAAAGGGGTCACCAGGGTCACCCTGTTTATGGAACGGGTCAGATGAAATGCCAGATCTCGGTCTGTTCCCTCTCCTGAACCCGCTTTTTCCTTTAGATAATTTTTTAGTGATATGGGTTGTCCAAAACGTATATATACCTTGCCGTACTTCCGTTTCAATATGCCCCTGACTTTGAGTAATTCCTTGAAGGTTTCTTTTTCCTTTGCACCGCCCCCGATTTCCTTTAGATAGGCGCTTTCCTCAAGGACTCTGTCATAGATAATAGACGCAGGGACAAAAACAAGATCGTCACCCATTCCTTTTTTGTAAGCGTCGAGCAGGATGGAGAGGAACCCGACCTGCGGGAGGATCAGTTTTCCACTTCGGCTCCGCCCTCCCTCGATGAAAAACTCTATGGATTGACCTTCTTCGAGCAGGGCACTGATGTAGCTGGAGAATATTCTTGTATACAGCTTTGCACCGGTAAAAGTACGCCGAATAAAAAATGCCCCGCATCTTCTGAGAAAATGCCCCATGGGCCAGAAAGCCAGGTTTTGACCTGCCGCAATCCTTGGCATGGCCATGTGGTTATCATAGAGGACGTGGTTGAGGACCAAATAGGCAATGTGGCTTTTGTGGGAGGGGCTGAAAATAAGTGTGCCCTTTCTGGCCCATTCCCTGACGATCGCCAGTCCGGGTTTGTCGATGTCAATATCCTGAAAGATCCTTTTCCAGAGCCAGCGCAGGACTGTGATTCCAAAATGTACATAAGCTGCACTGTAGTCGGCGGCAATCTTATCAAATTCCTCACCTGCTCTTTTTTTAACCCGTTTCAATCGAGCGTGGTCTCCAGCACCCATTTTTTCTATGGCCTGGATGACGTTCTGATCTTTCAGGACCTTTTCCTTGACTTGCTGCCTCGATTTCATGACAGGGCCCAAGACAATTCTTTTCTGAGCGTCAATGCGCTCAATGAGCATCTGTCTGACGGCCAGAGACATCTCTTCCAGGGAGGGTTGTGAAGGGTGGGTCTGGAGAAAAGTTTTTAGGTTCAACGGTTTTCCGAAATCGATAAATGCACGCCGGTTGTGTCGAAGGAAAAGAATCACCTTTCTGATAAATCCCGGGTTATCCTTGAATCCAAAGAATATGTCCAGAATATTTGTATGATCCTTTTCCGGCGTCTTTTTGTAAAGGACAAGCTGGGGGACAATATGGATAGGACGTTCCATATCCATCTGGGTTTCAAGAAGAAAATGAATATGGTCCTTTTCAGAGTGGATAAAGTGTCTGGCGAATCCCTTGGGGTCCACCAGACAGAGAAGGGAATCGTCTCCTTTTTGAATGGATTCTTTAAAAAAACCGGAATCAAATGGGTTGGGAAACCGTCCCGTTTTTAAAAAAGATCCAGCATAGAACTTTAGGATTTTGAAGGCCTGGGAAAGGGGTAGAAACATTACCATGTTTAAATTGAAAGCAAATCTGGGGTAGGGGAGACGGCTCGTGCGAAATCGGTAATGGCAAAGGAGGTAGTCCAGGTGCCCTGGGTACTTTATGGCATAGACCACGGGTCCCTCACGGTTCATCCGTTTGAGGGTCTCCTTCATGCCTTCATCAAAATTAAACCGCTTAAAGAGCCTATAGAAAACCCAACCAAGAAAAAATTTTGGTTTGGTGTCATAGACAAAGGGGTAATGGGGTCTTTCGTGATCTTTGCTCATGGCTGATTTATGGTGGTTGCGTGCCCTGGAAGAAATGCTAGGAAGGAATCCTACAATTTTGGGCAACTCCTTGCAAGGGTCAATTTTTCGACAATTCAACCAAAAAGAATTGTGGAGAGTGATATTGACAAAAAAAGCTTAATGTTTAAGAATACTCTATTATGAAATTGAAAGCATTTAGAGATCTTGGGAGGTTATCATGTATACAGCGATGATCATATCCGGCTTGACTGTGGACCCTATCACAAACAGCCCTATTGTGATCCTCAGGGAGGTGGAGGGTGATCAGACCTTGCCCATATGGATTGGCGTATTGGAGGCCACCGCCATCGCCAGTGAACTGGAGGGTATAAAGTTCTCAAGACCCATGACCCATGATCTGATAAAATCGATTTTAGATATGGCGGGGATAGAGGTCGTCAGAATCGAAGTGAGCGACCTGAAAAACAACACCTATTACGCGCTTATCCATATTAAAAAAGATGGAAAAAAGAGGTTGATTGATGCGAGGCCAAGCGACGCCATAGCCCTTTCCCTGCGGGTTAAAGCACCCATCTTTGTGGCCCAACAGGTAATTGATAACTCCAGTCAGATGGAGTTCAAGGTAGAACCCGAAGACAAATCAGAAAAAGGCAGAAAGTGGCAGGAAATCCTTGAAGGCCTCAACGCTGAAGATTTTGGAAAGTATAAAATGTGATCATAGTGTTCTATAAACCGAACGGGACAGTTGCTGTTGACAAGGTGCAAGTGACGTCCCTTCTGTTGTCAGCCTCCTAGAGACCTTTTCCCCCTATGTCGTTTTGCTTTTTTGTAGATTTTGATGATATATCCCCTGTTTATGGTTCGTCATTTCAGAAATTTCTTTCCCAAAGCCCATGGTGCCCGACGCAGGAGACATAAAGACCGGTCAGCGACCCTGTTACAGAGCGAACAGACCATATGGCGGCAATGAAGAGAAGACAGCTCTTTAACCTGATCGGGGGCGCCATTGTAGTCCTCTGGCTTGTGATGATCGGTTTGTTGATCAAAAAAGTCAACTTCACCAACCCGAGCGACCTTCCCGAAGTATCAACAAAGATATCCCATGTGAAAACAACCGAACGCGACTGGATGGAGATTTATCTTAAGGATAAAAAAGTCGGCTATTCTGTGAATCAGCTAAGTCCCCTCGGGGATGGATACATCAGTCAAGAGGAAATTTTCTTAAAACTAAATCTGATGGGTCAGGGAACCTCCATCCGGACAGTCACTCGTTCCGTTGTCGACAGCGAGTTTTTTTTAAAGAGCTTCTGGTTCAAGATGACCTCGGGGGTCGTGGCCTTTCAGGTCTCCGGTAAGGTAAAAGGGAAGAAAATGCACCTCAAGATAGGTGAACGTGAGACGCAGAAGTCCAAGACCATAGATCTCTCTTCCCCCCCGGTCATGGGATCGGGAATAACTCAGTTTTTTAAAGGCAGAAAGATTCAAATAGGGCAAATTTTCAGGTTTCCCATCTTTGACCCGTCAACAATGACCAGAAAAGAAATGGTTTTTCGGGTGGCGGCCAAAGAACACATCACCATCAAGGGGATAGCATATGCGGCCTTCCGGTTAGAGACCGAAATGTGGGGCAGACACCTGACATTTTGGCTTGATGAGAACGGTTATTTATTAAAAGAGGCGGGATTTATGGGGCTCACGCTTGTAAGGTCAAGTTCGGCCGAGGCCCCGCGTGATATTTCGACCGGAGAGGATTTTTATGAACTTGCCGCCGTACCCGTCAACAAGAAGTTGGGAGACCCGAGTAGAATAACGTATTTGAAATTGGGGGTAGAAGGCCTTGAAAAGGGCTTCTCAGACCGCGAATCTTTGGGCAAGGGAAGACAAAGCCTCAGAAATGGCGTCATCGAGATTGTCCGCGAGAAGATCCCGATAAAGGCTGCTTACACCCTTCCATATTCAGGGAAATCAAAGAAAATGAAACCCTTTCTTCAACCCGAATTTAATATGGAAAGCGACGATCCTGCGATCATAAAAAAAGCCCGCGAGATTTCCGGGGCGCTCAAAGACCCCGTAAAGGTTGCCCGCAGTCTTATGGGGTGGGTATACAAAAATGTAGAAAAACGACCCCTTGTCATCGTACCAAGCGCCTTGGAGGTTCTCAAGAGCAAGGTGGGAGACTGTAATGAGCATGCAGTGCTTCTGACGGCACTTCTCAGGGCGGTGGGCATACCGGCCCGGGTTTGTGTCGGGCTTGTCTACACGAGGGGCAAGTTTTTTTACCACGCATGGACCGAGGCCTATGTGGGGAAGTGGGTATCAATGGACGCGACTCTCAATCAAATGCCCGTCGATGCCACCCACATAAAGCTTGTTCACGGCGGGCTGGATAAACAGGCCGACATCATCGGTCTCATAGGCAAACTCAAACTCAAAGTGATTGATTATGGGTACGATTAGGGCTTGCTCAAACACAACTTTGCAGAATTGGGTGCGAAAGTGGAGGTGAAAGCTTACAAATGATCAGGCTGATCAATCTGGTTAAGTCCTTTAAAGGGTTCCGCGCTGTTGACGGTATTGACCTGGAGATAAAGAAGGGCGTTTGTTTTGGTTTTTTGGGCCCAAACGGCGCGGGAAAGACCACCACCATCAAGATGATGGCAGGGGTCCTGAAGCCCACGAAAGGGCGAATTATTATAAATGGGAAGGACCTCGCCAAAGACCCTTCAGCGGTCAAACAATGCGTGGGATTTATCCCTGACAGGCCCTTTGTTTATGAGAAACTAAGCGGTCTGGAATTTTTGAAGTTTGTCGCAGGCCTTTATGGTATGGACAGACGTCCGTCAACGGACATCCGGATTTCAAAACTCCTTGCGCTTTTTGAATTGAGCGAGTGGCAGGAAGAATTGATCGAGAGTTATTCGCACGGAATGAAACAGCGCTTGGTGATGTGCGCGGCCCTGCTTCATCGGCCAAAGGTCCTCATCGTGGATGAACCCATGGTAGGTTTGGACCCAAAGGCTGCCAGACTTGTAAAGGACATATTCAGGGATCAGGCCAGCCGGGGA
>JAUVRS010000316.1 GCA_030597505.1 Desulfobacteraceae bacterium | reverse complement strand
TTGGTTTTTTCTCAAATTGACCTTTTTTGCCTTCTCCGTGATTCCAACAAAACCCAAATTACCAGCCACGCTGCGACGACTGGTTTAGAGAGCGCCGGAGAGAAACAGCTGAACCCCACGAGGCCCCACACACACAAGACCCTCATGAGATAGTGAATTTCAAAGAGTCAAGGTGTTGTCTGTTATTTATCATTTCCTTATTGACTTTCAGCAAAACTTACAGTATATGTCAGACAAAAGGCGCAAGGCATGGAACAGGAGGAAAATATGAAACTAACAGATAAACAGAAGCGGTTCCTGGCCTATATCTCCCGCTATATGGAAGAGTGGGAAAGGTCCCCCAGTTTTGACGAAATTTGCTCCCATTTCGGATTTCGCTCCTACAACACGGTGTCCACATACCTCAGAACCCTTGAGCGAAAAGGCTATATCCGGCTTCCCCGGCAAAAAAATCGCAAACGCGCCATCGAGGTGATCAGCCCCGTTGAAACCAGGCGGTTCGAGTTCCCTCTCCTGGGACGGGTGGCAGCCGGGAAACCCATTGAGGCAGTGGAAGACGCGGGCGTCATCGAGGTTCCCTCCGCCATGATTGGATCGGGGGATCATTTTGTGCTGCAGGTCAACGGTGATTCCATGGAGGAAGACGGCATCCTGGACGGGGATTTTGTGGTGGTGCGAAGGCAACAAACCGCTGAAAACGGTGAGACCGTGGTTGCCCTGATCAATAATGAGGCCACCGTCAAAAAATTTTACAAAAAAAAGGGCCATATAAAACTCGAGCCTGCCCACACGGGAATGAAGCCCATCCGGGTCAAAAAAGGGGACCTCCAGATCCAGGGAAAGGTCGTGGGGGTGATGCGGTATTTGGATTAGACGCCTCAATACCATGCCCCGCCATATCATTCACCTTCACATACCGGCCTTTCCCATCACGGTAGCACGTGTCTCACAACCGAAGCTCAGGGATTGGCCCGTGGCTGTGGCCCCGCCTCAATCAGAGCGATCTCTTATCTTCTCTGTCTCCTCCGAGGCCCGAAACGAGGGAGTTTTTAAAGGCATGCCTCTTTCCAGGGCCATAAAATTGTGTCCGGATCTGACTGTCCTGCCCCCCAACCCCAGGCTCATGGAAAAGGCCACCCGCGCTATGGTTGAACTGGTTTCCCGATATACGCCCGTCTGGGAACCGTCCCGACCGGGACATATCTACATGGATATCACCGGGACCGAACGGTTGTGGGGCAAGGCCAAGGATACGGCCTATTATCTCGGAAAGGAAACCAAGGTCCACCTGCAACTATCCGGAACAGTGGGTGTGGCAGGCAACAAGATGGTCTCGAACATCGCTTCCCGAATTATGTCCTCCGAAGGGATATTGGATGTGAACCACGGTCAGGAGGCCCAATTTATGGCCCCTCTTAAGGTGAATTTGCTTCCCGGCATCGGGCATATCCGCCGGAAGATCCTTCTGGAAGAATTGAACATCATCCGGGTCCGTGAACTGGCCGCCCTGGATATGGGCAACCTCAAGCTCATCTTTGGCCGCCAGGCCTATCTGATCCATCAAAGGGCCCTTGGTATCGACCCCACCCCGGTCTGCCCCGCCCCCGTGAAACCCACAATAGCCAAAGAAATTACCTTTCCGCTGGACGAAAATGATGACCACAAACTCCTGGGGGCGCTCTACGCCCTGGCGGAAAAATGCGCCTACCAGCTCCGAAAAAGAGGGCTTTTTCCCAAAAAAGGGGCCCTTCTGATCCGGTATTCCGACCAAGCGGAAGCCAAGGCGCAGCTTAAACTGCCCTGTATGAATTCCTTGGATCTTGACCTGTACACGCCGTTGGAAAAACTGTTTTTAAAGACCTGTCATCGGCGGATCCGCGTCCGCTTTATGAGGGTTTGGTTCTGGGATCTTTGTCACCCAAGCCCTCAATTGCCCCTTTTCCATGCCCCTTCACCCGGCAAAAAGGAAACAGCCAAACTCACCCGGGCCCTGGATCGCATCAGAGAGCGATACGGTGAGGAAGTGATCAAATACGGAAGAGTCGCCTAAAGCCCAAATCATGTCTGACTTTATTCACCTCAATATCCACTCCCATTACTCCCGAGGCTGGGGGACCGGGACGGTCGAAGAGATCTGCCAGACCGCCAAAACCCTGGGCATAAAGAGACTGGCCCTCACCGATACCAATGGACTCTACGGGTTGGTTTCTTTTGTTCAGACAGCCAGGGAAATGGGCATCGATCCCATTGTCGGGAGCGAACTCCTGTCCGACGGACAACGGGCCGTTCTGCTGGTTAAAGATCGGGGCGGATACGTCAATCTCTCCCACATTATCTCTGATTGTCACTGCCATCAGGATTTTGATCTGACCCGGGCGCTCAGACAAAAACGCCAGGGGCTGATCATCTTTTCTGATGACTTCAAACTCCTAAAGGCCCTCAGACGGGATGCCATTGAAGACCTTTTTGTCGAGATGTCTCCCGGGTATCAGATGGCCCGTTGTTATGCCTTTTCCCGAAAAACCGAAATTCCACCTGTTGCCACCAACCGGGTATATCTCGTAAAAAAAGATCAGTTCCGGCTCCACCAGATCCTCAGGGCAATATCCCTCAACACAAAGCTTTCCCGATTGACCTCTGAGGATACCTGTTGGAAACACAATTTTCTGACCTCCCCCCACGACATGATCGATCAGTATCCCCACGCACCCGCAGCCATTTCAAACAGCCTCAAGATTGCCGACGTCTGTCTTCTGGATTGGAATTTTGACCGGATCATATTCCCCCGTTTTAAAGAGATGGACGAGGGGGAGTCCTTTGATCTTCTCTATCACAGGACCATGGAGGGGTGCAGACGCAGATACGGGGGAATCACAAGGGCTGTGAGGGAACGTGTGGAACATGAAATGAGGATTATCCGGGAAAAAAACTTTGCCCACTATTTTCTTACGGTTTCGGATATCACAAAAAAGGCTCAGCGATCCTGCGGCCGGGGGAGTGCGGCCGCCTCCATCGTCTCTTATGCCCTCGGGATCACCCATGTGGACCCCATAAAACACAATCTTTTTTTTGAACGTTTCTTAAATCTCGACCGGTTGGACCCACCGGACATTGATGTAGATTTTGCATGGGATGAACGGGAAGGGATAATCGATTATGCCTTTGCCAGATACGGAAATCGCCGGACGGCCATGGTGGCCAACCACAACACCTTTGCCGCCAGATCGGCCATCAGGGAAGTGGCAAAGGTCTTCGGCCTCACAGACACAGAGATTGGG
>JAUVRS010000147.1 GCA_030597505.1 Desulfobacteraceae bacterium | reverse complement strand
CCACCATTTCCGGTGTCATGGTGTAAGGAAGATTCATCGGCAGTAATGCTATATCAATATCCTTCAATTTCTTTATTTCCGGAGTGTTTTCAGTATCTCCTGCCACAAAAACCCGTTTGTCTCCAAAGGTTATGATATAGCCATTTCCCACCCCCTTTGGATGGAAGGGAACACCCTTGCTGCGCATGTGGACTATATTGTAGGCAGGGACGGCCTCAATTTTTAAACCCCCAACAGTCTTAACATCCCCATTATCCATCACCACACCGCCCTTGATCCGACTCGCACAGTTTTCTGTCAACACTACCTGGGTCTTCTCAGTTCGGATTGATTCCAATGCTTTCGGGTCAAGGTGGTCACGGTGCCCATGGGTTATCAAGATTATATCGGCCTTTGGCATTTTGGAATAATCGGCCAGCCTGCCCCATGGATCAATGTGAATGAACTTCCCGGCGAAAACAAGTATCAGTGTGCCATGTCCCACAAACGTGATTTCCAGATCACCAGCGTTTGTCTTGATGACATCCCTTGCAAATTTTTCTTGAGCAGAAACAGATGTGGCCGCAACAAGAACAAGAAAACTGAGTAATAAAGAAAACCTTTTCATATTACATCTCCTTAGGGCTTACGCAAAAATAACTTTACATTTTCGCATCCAGTCTTCAGGTCATCCTCGGCCGCGCCACGGTCACTCTTTCTTTAAAGACATCAAGGCCATCACGTTTTCAATTGGTATGGTTTTTGGGAAATCACACCCCAACGTCAGGATATATCCACCGCCCCCGCCCCATGCCTCAATGCACGCGTTTGCCTCGTTGATGACATCTTCCGGGGTTCCTGTCAAAAATGCGCCTGTGGGGGAAACATTGCCTGCCACACAGACCTTGCCCCCTAGGATCTCTTTGGCCTTCCCCAGATCCACCTTTGCCTCAAGACTAAAGCAACTTGGCCGAATGTCCGCAATATCTTCCAATATTCGGGTGGTGTCACCACAGATGTGGATCATGGAATATTTCCCTTTTGCCCTGATTCGATCAACAATCTCCTTTAGGGCCGGGGCAACAAACTGCCTGAAGGTATCCGGTGAAATCATGTCCCCCGAGGCAACGGGGTCCGCGAGGTTTGCCCCCAGAATATCTTCATGTTCCATTATCGGCTCTATCATGGACCAGATCAACTCGGTTGAAAACTGGATAAGTTCCGAGAGCCTCTCGGGGTCCTCCATGGTCGCCCACATGACTGCTTCGGTCCCCAAGATCCGAGCTGCGAAACTAAAGGGCGCCCATTGCGTGGGCATAGCCAATGTTTCCTTACCAATAGCGTCGGCTACGATATGTTGGGATTGGATGATCCCTTGCATCACCTGATTTTTGAGCACGCCGTCCCCATTCAGGGAATCAAGTTGGTCCAGGCTCTTTATGACTGATTCCAAAAGGGCGGGACCATCAGAGGAATTATCTTCAATGGGACACCCGAGGAAGTGCAGAGGGTAGTTGATAAAATTGGATCCTGTCCAAAATAGATCGTGACCCAGTTTGCGATATCCCTGAACAAAAACATCAGCCATCTTCTCGGGATCTTGCTTTATCCCCGCAAATGTTTCGCCTGCCAGATGGACCATCCAAGACCCGCCGCCGATCAATGTAACAGGTGTCCTTGGTGGTTCTTGAAATTCAAATGCCATTTTTACAACGTCTCTTCCGGTCATGGTTATCTCCTCCATCGCTTTTAAAATAGTCCTCCGGGAAAATCAAATATCATCCCTAATAGAATTACTTTTTCCCAAATTCTTATAAAGATAGTCAAGCTTTTTTGTCTCTTCGTTTGTTTTTGCGCAAGCCCTTAGGTTTTGTTCCCATTCCAATAATGTTGATCTGCAGCATGATTGACACTCAGCCCTGATTTTCCTACAATCTTTTAACCTGTGTGGTTAGGATGAGGTTGTTCAGATTGAAAAGTCCCTCTATTGACAGAAATGTCAGTGGCATCTCACGGGACTTTGGGACAAGTACGAGGGATGCGGACCGGAGGCGCACAGGTAGTGGCTTTTAGAGTTGGAATAAAAGAGGTTGGATAAATGAAGATACCAAGATTGTGGGTCAACGCAGTGTTTGTCGTTATGGGGTTGTCGCTCCTTTGGGGTTGTGGGGAGATAACATCACACCGACCTCTGGCAGTAGGGGCCAACCCCCTGCTGGCTGATCATAGCAGGATTTTTAAAAAAGGAATCGAAAATGTTACAGACAACGTTTATGTGGCCATAGGGTTTGGGTTGGCCAATTCCATCATGATAGAGGGTGATGATGGCCTGATAATTGTGGACACCATGGCCACAAATGAACAAGCAGCAGAAGTTCTTGCTGAATTTAGAAAAATCTCCCAAAAACCGGTCAAGGCGATCATCTACACTCACAACCACGCGGATCACACCCTGGGTTCCCAAGTCTTTGCTGATGCCGGAGATCCTGAAATCTACTCCCATGAGACCACCGCCTATTACGTCAAGAGACTACTTACAGAGATGCGGCCCTCTGTCGGGGCACGTTCCATGCGCATGTTTGGCAGTTTTCTTGCCCCGGCCGAGGTGGTGAATGCGGGTATTGGCCCTTTTATAGGGATGGGAGAGGGTAGTACCGTTGGTTTTGTTCAGCCCACCCGGGTCTTTTCAGATACGCTTCAATTGACGGTGTCAGGGGTGCGGTTGGAATTATTTTTTGCCCCGGGGGAAACAAACGACCAGATCTTTGTGTGGTTGCCTGAGAAGAAAGTGTTGATTCCTGGTGATAACTTCTATTGGGCATTCCCAAATCTTTACACCATCAGGGGTACCCCGTTTCGCAGTCTTAAAAACTGGTATCAGAGCATTGACATGATGCGGGACCTCAGACCGGAATACATGATTCCCTGTCACACTCGGCCTATCGTGGGAACCCAAAAGATTGAACGGGTTCTGAGAGACTATCGCGATGCCATCCAGTTTGTTCACGACCAGGCAATCCGAGGGATGAACATGGGGATGACCCCGGATGAACTGGCAGAGCATGTCACGCTTCCCCTCCCCCTGTCACAAGCCCCCTATCTTCAGCCTTTCTATGGGAAGGTCTCTTGGTCGGTTAGATCCATGTTCTCTGGGAACCTTGGATGGTTTGACGGGGATTCGGCAAATCTGGCGCCCCTGACCCGACGGGACAGGGCGGTGTTGATGGCCACACTGGCAGGAGGCGAAAAAGAATTGTTGGGACATGCCGTAAAATATCTTGAAAAAGAGGAATTTCAGACTGCGTTGGAACTGACCGGGCATCTGCTCCGTCTCAGCCCCGGCAATCAGGCAGCGAAAGATATTCGGGTGAAGGCGCTGAGCGCTCTGGGGGAAAAAGAACAGAACCCAAACGCACGGCACTATTATTTGACAGAGGCCCTGGAAATCAGAGACGGATTTGTTGCGCACGAAATGGCCAAACCCTCACCTGCGCTTCTCCACGGTTTTCCGCTAAAAAGCTATTTTGATTCAATGGCAGTAAATCTGAACCCTGAATCCTCTGCAGCACTGGATCAGCGCGTCTGTATGATATTTTCTGATACAGGGGAGGCCTTTTCCATTCACGTGCGTTATGGGGTGGCGGAGATCAGGTCACGGACCCCGGAGGAAATCGCCCGGATGGATTTTGATATCAAGGTGACTGCTGACTCGAGGGCATGGAAGGAGATGCTGGGCAAGCTTCGGAACCCCTTACTGACCCTGGCCGGCTTTACGTACGAGAAAGGAAACACCTTGTCATTTGGGAAATTTCTCAAGATGTTTGAACCTGCCGATCAAAAACTCCCATATGAACCCTTACGAAAAGGGCAAGGGAGTTAGCGCAGGCCCTTAATCATCTTGAAGAATTTTTAACTCCTCCTCACCGACCACCTCCAGGAGGACCTCACCCAGGACTCTGGCGCACTCGCCAACAAACCGGGTACATTCATCCCGTCGCCCATCCGTTTTTCTGGCCTTTACATCCGCCGGGTCATACCAGTTGCAGTTGGAGATGGTCTGGCAGGTTGTATCGCCATACTTCTCGGTCGCTTTATTCTTTAAACGGTCATAAACCATTCGAACCGTGGCAGCCAAACGGCCATCCTCCATTTCGTCCGGGCCGGCCTTGCCAAAAAGGCACCCAACGGTCTGGGTTGCCCCGGCAATAGCGCCACAAAAGTCACCCCGGTAACACCCCCCTGTCATGCCTGCCATTGCTCTCAGAGCACTATCCCTTTCCTCTTCACCGATCATATCCAGACCCACGGCCAGGACGGCCTGGGCTCAATAAAAATCATTCCTAAACAAGTCCATGGCCTTGTTTCGCATCATCTCCGGTGTAATCATGTTTTTTTCTCCTCAGATCCAAAAATCCTATTATTCCTCCCGGACTTATTGAGAAGCTACGAAACATAAGGAGAAACAGTTTTATATGTCAAGTGAAAAACCATTAAACTTGAATCCAAACGCCAAATAGGGTAATTGCTATAAAAAAGAATTTTTTTGAATTAAACGACAATTTTTGAGGAGGATAAAATGAATATCGACGATGTGAAAAACATAGCTGTTCTCGGCGCCGGTAACATGGGACATCAGATCTCAACGTTGTGTGCCATAAAGGGATACAAGACCACCTGTATGGATGTGAGCGATGAGATTTTAAAAAAGGCAGAGGCCTTTGTGGATAAGTATCTTCCGGGCCGTGTTGAAAAAGAAAGGCTTACAAAAGAACAGGCAAAAAAGGCGCGTGAAAACCTCACATTTACGTCGAGCCTCGAGGAAGCCGTAAAAGATGCGGACTATGTCATAGAGGCGGTGCTTGAGGTCGTTGACTTGAAAAGAAAAATATTTGCGGATCTCGATAAGATGGCACCATCTCATGCCATTCTTGCCACCAACAGTTCGTATATTGTCAGTTCCCGTATTGCCGATGCAACATCCCGTCCTGAGAAGGTTGTAAATCTCCATTTCTTTAACCCAGCCCTTGTCATGAAGCTTGTGGAAGTGGTTCAGGGGCCTCATACCTCGGATGAAACCGCAAAGATTTCCATGGCCTTGTGTGATAAACTTGAAAAAATTGGTGTGCATCTAAAAAAAGAGGTGGAAGGTTTTCTTCTTAACCGGATCTTCAGGGCCATCTCCCGGGAGGCCATGTGGATTTTGGAAATGGGGGTTGCATCGGTGGAAGACATCGATAAGGCCTGTGTCTTTGGGGCCGGACATCCAATGGGGCCCTTCCGGCTGAACGACCTGACCGGTCTGGACCTGTCTTACACCATGGGTATGGAGGCCTTTAGAGAGACGGGCGATCGATCACTTCTCCCGTCACCCAGGCTTGTTGAACATTGCATAAAAGGGGAATATGGAGAGAAAACGGGAAAGGGCTGGTACGACTATTCTAAACAGTCATAGGGAAAGGCGCTGAAGGGGGCCTTTCAAAGAAACTTCCGGGTCAGATAAACGAGAATCCCCTGTACCACGCGCCTTGGGTATTCAAATGGAAGAGGTGGCCGGCCTGCGGAAGGGAATGATACGGAAGGTGAGGGTAACAGCCCTCTTATAAAATGTAAAAAAATCAACAGTTAACCCTATAACGACAAAAGGCGACAGCATGAAAAAATTAACAGTCCTTTTTATTGCAGCAGGTTTAGTACTTGTTTTTGGTTGTAGACATACCTCCCATGTCCCACAAAGCTTGACCTATAAAATATTTGTTCCACCAGGAACGGAAGAAGGAAAAAAATGTACAACGACATGTAAAAAAGTAGAGCTTCAGTGTAAACAGCGGGCTGAGTCAATTGGATCAGAACCTTTCCGGAAAGGTTTAAATTGTGACACTGCACTTGACTTAAATGAATTACGCAAAGACTTTGAGTATATGAGTTGCGAACGAGGTTATAAACAATGTTTCATAGATTGTGGTGGAACAATAGAAACAAAAACGAGCACATGATAAAACATAATGTAGTCATTTTCACCACGTTAATCCTAAACCATAAACAACTGTAAAAGCATTTTTTCAATTTAGTGACCAAACCATTGACCACAAAGAAAAGGGGTTTAGCCAATATGCCATAAAACTTTGAATTTACTGATATAAACGAACTGATGTGAAGCCATACCACCTACCAGTTGATGGTATCTTCTTCTCCGCCGAGGCATTTTTTGATGTAAAAACTGGGTGGGGGGCACCCCTCAATCTTGTAACCTTCATAGGGTAAATCTTTTGCGCAATTTCCAATCAGGATCTTTTTCCATTCAGACGAAATTGCCTCGGCTTGCTGACCGATGAGTAGCTCTGCCTCCCCTATCCCGGCGATTGTGTCCGGTTCCATCCCGGCCAATGCCAGGATAGTTGTTTCCCGGCATCCGCTGCACCCTTTGTCTACACATAACCTGATGTTCTTGTAAGTCAGGCGAATTCCATCCAGAGATGCGCGACGGAATTTTTTTTGCACCTGGTTTGCCGGTGTGCCAATCATTTTGATCATCGATAACCTGGCTTCACCCAAACCCCGCTCAAAGGCCCTTTTTAGAAGCGGCACTTCCATGGGCTCAAAACCCATAAGATAGGCGGCTGCTGCATCCGTCGCCACAGCGTCAAATCCGGCCACCACACAGTCCATCTGTATGGGGCTTCCACTCACGCCGGGGCTTCCCGGTTTGTAGCCTTCCTGGCCCACAATCCCATCTATCACGGTCAACTGCGGTTTTATAACGCTG